>CALZHO010000127.1 GCA_945787425.1 uncultured Bacteroidales bacterium | reverse complement strand
TCCTTATTTTATTAAGAATGGAGTATTGATTTTCAGAAGAAAGGATATTGGAATAAGGTAAATAAGTAATAAGATACATCCGCATAATCAGCTTAATAGTAACCAATTATGCGGAGTTGGTATTAGGTAATACTACTCTTTGACGTCTTGTAAAGAAAAATTACATATCTTCTAAACTTAAAGGTATGAAGATTATCTCGTATCCTCTGAAATGAGATCGGATATTGGCAAATCGCTCTTTGGTTGCCTCTATATTGATCTTATTCGCATTACGCTTAACCTCTGCAACCGTAACACGCTTATCCAAACGCACTATAGCTATCATATCTATTTCATCTTCGCTGCGCGTGTTCCACCAACGACCGACTTCTGTAGTACGCTCTTTTTCGGCATACATTTGACGGAAATAGCGTTCAAGCATCCAACCACTAAATTGAGCATAGCCATTATGAACGATTTCTTTGAGTAAGTCCATCTTACCCATTTCTACCAACGAACGATTAGACTCAATAAAACGAAACCAAAATGTCAAAAAATTGTCGTGTAGTGCATATTTTATTCCGTGCGAATTGGGTTTGGCAAACATAGGACGCACCTTTTGTATTAGATTGTATTCTTCTTCCAGCGTATTGAGATAGCGTCCCGAATTAGTGCCAAGAATACTATCAATCTGTGATTGACTGGTCATGCCATTGGCGATTAACTCTAAGATGCTAAAATAAACCTGGTAGCGTTTGCCAAACTCACCCACTAACAATTCCGATCCTTCGTTCAAGAAAACCGAACCATTTTGGCAAACGGCATCAATCATGGCGTCCTTATCGGTAGCACCAGCATCTATCAACAATTCAACATACTTTGCAACGCCACCGCTTATCGTATAAAGCATCAACAAATCTTCAGAGGTGTAGTGCGGATTGTTATCTGATAATATTTGCTTCAAGAGTTCCGTTGAAAAAGGTTGCAATCGTATTTCAGCCGTTGCTCTGCCAAATAGGGGTTCTTTCTTATCTCGAAAAATTTTCAACATCATCGAATAAACAGAACCACAAGCAATCAAATGTATGTGAGCTTTGTCCTTATAAGTATCCCACACATCCTGTATCTCAGACATAATGGAAGGATTGATGTCATACAAGCGTTGAAACTCATCTATCATAAGTGTTACATGGTGTTGCTGGCTATATATCATCAATTCGCGCAACAAACTTGCAAACTTGTCCACTTGCCCATAAATATGGAAACCAAGTAGCGACTCTATGGATTGTTGAAATTCTTTGCAAATCATCGCTTCCGTTTTGGACGACACAAAGAAGTACAGCAATGGCTTGCTCTGAAAAGCATGTTTTACCAAGGTTGTTTTACCAGTCCTTCTACGACCTAATAGCAAGGTAAATACTGATGTGTTATGAGATTGCTCATCTAATTGCAACAATCTGACAATCTCTTGATTTCTTCCGTAAAACTTCATACTTGTGTAATTATACAAAATTGTTTTTTACAAATTTGTTAATTTTTCCGCAAAGGTACAACAAAAAATGCACATACGCAAGTATTTGCGCAAAAAAATAGAATTTCTAAGTTTTCTAAAGATTCTAATTCTGTATAAAGACAACATAAACAACATTTAGCTCACCTAACATTGGTGAGCGACAGGACCCACGCCGAGTTGCCTACTCCAGAAAAATAGAAAATCGAGCACTTTGGAGGTAAGTAATCTGTAGCACCTACAAAAACAGCATCGCCCATCTCGAACGGTGCTGTTGAATGATAGTCATCAATCAGGAAGAACTACACCTCCTTTTTAGGAGAAATGATTTCTCGCAAGAGTGCGAAGAGTTGCTGTACCTTTGCCCAATCGCGTTGCACCGATGCGATGTCGCGCTCCAGCAACTCGCGCTGCATAGCAGATTGGTTTTCAATGGCTTGCTTCTGTTGCTTCAGTGGAGCAGGACTATCCATGATGACTTCGCTAAGGTGCTTTTCTATTGGGCGCACAAACCACAGCCGTCTGCCCCAATACACCCCGAACGCAATCAATCCCATGCCTCCAGCAATCACCAGATACGAAGCCCACATTGGCAGCCATTGTTCGAGCCAAGCAGCCAAAGCAATAGCCAAGAAAATGAGTCCGACAACCACGATAGCCGTAATAGAGAACAGCGCAATAATAAGCCCTAACAACTGACTTGTTTGTTCTACGCTCTGCACTTTCAGCAGTTGAAGTTGCGACTTGATATATGATTGCATATCAGCAAGTAGCTGATTGTAAAAATCTTTCATAGTTCAACGTTTTTTGTCGGCAATGCCGACGTTATTTGCTTTGCGTTATCTGTGCTGCGCACGTTTTCTGCTTCGCGTTATTAACGTTTACTAACAACGTGCCAAAGGTACATAAAACGCCGAAGGCATGAAACGTCCCATAGGAACATATAACGCGCCTTCGGCGCCTAAGTTACTTCTTTGCAGCATCTTCTACTGCGGCTTCGATGTCGGCTTTGCAATGGCAGTTGCACATACCATTGCGGATGCGGCTCATCACTTTGTCCACGAGTTTGTTGATTTCATCGAGATTGAGGTTTTTGTACTTCTCGCGAGCGATGGCTGCGATTTCGGCGCGCAGTTCCCTGCCACTCTTTGGAGCGAGCATTAATGCTGCTGTAGCTCCCACTACTGCTCCTCCCAGAAGAGCCAATAGCATTTTGGTTACGTTTGTCATAGTTGGTTTGGTTAAAACGTTTCGGAGCACTTGCTCCTTGTATAAATTAAGGCAAAATCTATGCCAAAATTACAGATTTATTCTATCAATTTGCGAATATCAAAAAAAAACACTACCTTTGCGCCAAAATCAAGATATCTATTATATGAAACGACTTAATTCAAATATACTGAGCATTGGATTCACCCTACTACTGGCAATTGTAGTGGTAGTTAGTTCGTTGGTTACCAGTCACATTGTAGAACAATTCGAACAAGAAGAACATAAAAAAATCGAACTGTGGGCAGAAGCTACACGACAATTCATATTGGCAGGCGAGAACGAGAACATAGACCTCCTTCTCCAAGTAATGGAAGGTAACACCACTATCCCCGTGTATATGGTGGATACCAACTACAACCTACTCCTCTCGCGTAACGTGCCAGAACCCAAGCGCAATGTGGAACAATTCTACACCAAGAAAATCAACGAACTACGTGCCACACAAGAACCCATTGAAGTGCGTATCTCCGATAGCGTGATGCAATATATCTATTACGAACAATCATCCACGTTGCAATGGTTGTCCTATTTTCCTTATATTCAGCTGGTTGTTATGCTCGCATTGGCAGGATTGGCTGCCATAGCCCTGCTTATGGTACAACGTAGCGAAAAGAATAGTCTGTGGGTGGGACTCTCCAAAGAAACAGCCCATCAACTCGGCACGCCTATCTCCTCGCTCAATGCGTGGAACGAACTGCTAAAAGCCACCTACCCCAACGACCCACTACTTCCACAAATGGACGAGGATATTCGCCGCTTGCAGATGATAGCAGAGCGTTTTTCTAAGATCGGTTCACAACCTACATTGGAGCCCATAATACAATCCGCAATGGATTATATGCGCGCACGCACCTCTAATAAGATAGAATATAGGTTAGTAGGAGATGAGGCGATGAGGCAACAAGGCGAGGGGGCAAGAGCTATGCTGTGCGCACCGCTATTTGAATGGGTGATTGAAAACCTATGCAAGAATGCCATAGATGCCATGGACGGGAAAGGAAGTATCACGATTGAGGTGAAAACAGAAAACGGAAAAGGGAAAGCAGAAAACCTATATATCGATATTACCGACACAGGCAAGGGTATTGATCGTAGGAACTTCAAACGGATATTCCTACCTGGTTACACGAGCAAGAAACGCGGATGGGGATTGGGATTGAGTTTAGGCAAGCGTATCATCGAAGATTACCATCGAGGCAAACTCTTCGTGAAGCAGTCGCAATTGGGCGTTGGTACTACCTTCCGCATTGTGT
>CALZHO010000126.1 GCA_945787425.1 uncultured Bacteroidales bacterium | reverse complement strand
AGCACCTGTGCGAGCAATATCCTTGCCCAAGATTGCATTGAGCAGCGTGGATTTGCCTACGCCCGAATTACCAGAAAGGAGAGTGACTTTTCCATCGAAGATGGAAGAGATAGGCGATGAGGTGACAAGGCGATGAGGCGATGAGGCGAGGGTTAGTGCAGAGATGGCGTACGTGGGATAGCCCAAGGATTCGTACAATTGGCGCAGGGCAGACAACTCCTGAAGTTCGTCTTCATTGAGTAAGTCTACCTTATTAAAAACAAGGCAAGCGGGCACGCGATACGCCTCGCACGTGGCTAAGAAACGATCAATGAAAGTGGTAGATGTCTCAGGATGGCGGAGTGTGACAATCAGCGCCGCCATGTCCACATTGGCTGCCAAGATATGCGAGGCATAACTAAGGTTGGTGCTACGGCGAACGATATAATTCTTGCGGTCGTGCACCTCCGTAATCCAACGGGTGCCATCGTCCAGCGTCGTCACCTCTACATAGTCACCAATCGCAACGGGGTTAGTGGAACGAATACCACGAATACGGAAATTGCCTTTCACATGGCATTCCACCGTGGTATCGTCCTCAAAATGCACGCTATAACTCGTGCCTGTGGATTTGATGACCAATCCTTTCATTACAACCTTTATACGGTCATAATCTCTTTTTCTTTCTTTGCGTAGATTTCGTCCACTTGCTTCACGTATTTGTCATGAAGTTTTTGTGCATCGTTCTCCGCATCTTTCTCAGCGTCCTCTGGCAGACCCTCTTTGATTTGTTTTTTGAGCATATCAATAGCATCACGACGAGCGTTACGAATGCTGACTTTAGCATTCTCTGCTTCGCCCTTACATTGCTTAGCCAGTTCCTTGCGGCGTTCCTCTGTCAGAGGAGGGATAGAGAGACGGATACTCTCGCCATTGTTGCTTGGTGCGAGTCCTATGCTGGAGTTGATGATCGCGCGTTCTATTTCAGCAATCATTTTCTTCTCCCAAGGTTGGATTTGTATGGTACGGGCATCAGGTGTTGTGATGGTAGCCACATTGGAGAGTGGCGACATTTGTCCATAGTATTCCACTTTCACTACGTCCAAGATGCGTGCACTGGCTTTGCCTGCGCGAATGCGGGCTAAAGCATCATCAAGATACATAACAGCAGATTCCATCAATTCCTCTGCGTCGTTCAGAATTTGTTTTGGTTCAATCATGGTTGTCAGGGTTTTACAAGTGTTCCTATTTGTTGTCCATTCATTACTTTCTCCAAATTGCCAATCGTATCCATATCAAAAACATAGATTGGCATATTATTCTCGCGGCACATGGTGATAGCCGTGAGGTCCATCACTTTGAGTTTCATTTCCAGTATCTCATCGTAGGTGATTTGGGTGTATTTGGTAGCTGTAGGGTCTTTCTCTGGGTCGGCCGTATAGATACCATCCACGCGTGTGCCTTTCATCATCACATCGGCTCTGAGCTCAATAGCACGCAGTACAGAAGCGGTGTCGGTGGTGAAGTAAGGATTGCCAGTACCGCCAGCAATGATAACCACATTGCCATTATTGAGCAATCGCAGGGCCTTGTCGGTGCTGTAGAGTTGCCCTACAGGTTCCATGCGGACGCTGGTGAGCACGCGCACTTTCTGTCCGATAGTCTCCAAAGCAGAGCAGAGTGCCAACGAATTGATGACAGTAGCAAGCATGCCCATTTGGTCACCTTTGACGCGGTCGAATCCCTTCTGCGAGCCGCTGAGTCCACGAAAGATGTTTCCGCCGCCAATAACAATAGCCACCTGCACGCCAGTTGCAGCGATGTTTCGAATCTGCTGTGCGTAATCGGCAAGGCGTTGTTCGTCAATGCCGTATCCTTTAGTTCCCATAAGACTCTCTCCTGAGAGCTTCAAGAGTATTCTTTTGTACATAAATCTCTAAATTTAACATTTGGCTGCAAAATTACAATAAAAAATGCACATATGCAATAATTAAAAGCACTTTCTGTATATTTTTTTGCATATTCACATTTTTTTTCGTACCTTTGCAGAGCAATTTCAATTTTCTCAATGAAACCAATATCCACCACATACTATCGCGTTGCAGAGCATCTGTTTGCTATAGAAAGTAACAACGAGGCATTGATGAGCATGCTCAGTAACTACGAGCCATTTTTGGTGCAGAGTCCACAGGATAGCCCTATCTTCATCTTACGTATAGAGCAAGAGGGACTACTCTGCGAGGAACAACGCCAAGGCTACCAGCATGTCTTCACCGATAACTCGGAGGAAGATATGCCGCGTATTGAGGTGTTTAGAGAGGTGAAAGGTGAAGAGGGGGGATGGTTGATGCGTGTATCACAGATTGCCAATTCGCCTATATGCTGCGAGATTGAGTGCGATGCCACCTTCACGGGGGGCATACTGCATATTGCCAGAGACTATCGCGATGTGCGTTTCTGCATGGATAATGCGCTGATGCTTATCTTCGCCTTTCGTACCGCCCCACTCATGACGCTGGAGATGCACGCGGCGGTGGTGGTGAAAGGAGGCGAGGAGGCAAGAGGATATTTGTTCTTGGGGCATAGTGGTACGGGCAAGTCCACGCACGCACGTCAGTGGTTGGCGGCTTTTCCCGATGCATGGTTATTGAATGACGACAACCCCATCCTTCGCGTGATGGAGAACGGCGAGGTGCGAGTATATGGATCGCCATGGAGCGGTAAGACACCTTGCTATAAAAACGCGCACGCACGCGTGGGAGGTATCATCAAACTGAGTCAAGCACCGTTCAATGAGTTGCAAGTATTGACTTTGCCACAGGCATACGCCTACATGCTATCATCGGCATCTGGGCTGAAGATTGACCGACAGATGGCGGATGAACTATACAATAGCATCAAGCACATCATCACACACGTGAAGTGCTGCCACTTGAACTGTCTGCCGAATACGGATGCTGCGGAAGTGTGTTATAGGGGTGTAGAGTGCTGTGGAATGGTTTAGAGTGTAGAAGTAAGAGATATGGAAAAGAGCAACGATATATTAATCCCTGAATTTGAGCGCCTGCTTCAAGACGGTCATATGGTAGAGTTCATGCCACGCGGCGTGAGCATGCGTCCTTATATAGAAGGAGGTCGCGACAAAGTAATTCTCAAGACATGCAAAGAGCCCAAAGTGGGTATCATTGTGTTGGCAAAAATCAACAACACCTATGTGCTACACCGCATCTACAAGATTAAAGATGAGCAGATTATCCTGCGCGGTGACGGCAATCTGAGAGGACAAGAAGTTTGCCGTTTTGAGGATATTATCGGTCGCGTGGTGCGTTTAAAGGGACGCGGCGGCAAACGCAAACGCCTAACCAAAGCACGCATTTGGCGCTATACGCCTACCTGCATCAAGTGGTTGGTGCTAAAGGTATATAGTAAGATTATCAAATTGCAAAACATATTCTATGAAGACTAAGAAAGGATTTCGCCTGCGCGAGTTGGGCGGCGACTATATACTGATTGGCGAGAGCGTAGAACTCGTGAATTTTAACAACCTCATCACTTTCAATGAGGCAGCTGCTTACCTTTGGCAAAAAGTAGAGGGCAAAGAGTTTGATGTGGATACACTGACTCAGCTCTTGTTGGACGAGTACGAAGTAACCGAAGATATCGCGCGCGAAGATGCCCAAGCTACCATGGATGATTGGAAGGAGATTGGGATTATCGCTTAAAATGGAGCGTCTGTAGTCGAGAGCCGGGAGTCTGGAATCCAACATCAGGATATGAATCAAGAGCAACTATTTTTCTCCATTCTTCGATCCGTGCTGTGGGATACGCCCACAGAGGTGCCTACTGATACCGATTGGCAGGGTGTGCTGAATCTGGCAGCACGCCAGAAATGTCTGCATGCGTTCAGCGTGTGGCTCAAGGCACATCGTGTCTATACCCCTTTTGACAAACAACTCACGCCTACTATGTACATGGTGCTGCAACGATTGGCACGGCTCAATCAGTTGGCTATCCGCGTGATTGAATTGCTTGCGCAGCACGATATCCCCGCTA
>CALZHO010000125.1 GCA_945787425.1 uncultured Bacteroidales bacterium | reverse complement strand
TTGGTTTGTCCTTGGTCTTTAACCCGAGGCAGGTAGGGAAGATATAAGAGAGGGCAATCTTAATAATAAGCATTTTTTACAACCCATACCCATTATCCAATACTCAATACCCAATACCCGATTTACAGCACTACACTTGCGCCTTTCCGGGGGATGTGAATGTTTCTGAATCCTGCCTCATAGAGGTGGTCTTTCATCGCCTCTTGGGCACTGCTCTCGCCGTGGACAATAAAAGTCTTCTTAATAGCTTTCACATCTTGGCTTGCTGTGACATACTGAATCATCTCGCTATAATCGCCATGACCCGAAAAGCCCTCAATCTTAGTCACTTGTGCGCGGATACGGTGGTCGTAACCAAAAATACTCACGAAACGCAACTTAGGGTCTTGAATGCGCGCACCTAATGAGGTGGGAGTACAATAGCCCACAATCAGGATTGTGGTTGTGGGGTCATCAATATGGTTCGACACATGGTGCTTAATGCGCCCCGCCTCCAACATACCCGACGATGAAATGATAATACAAGGTTGCTCGCTGCGGTTGAGTGCTTTGGACTGCTGCACATCGGTGATATAGTGCAGCGTATTAAAGCCAAATGGGTCGGGATCGAAGCGCAAGGTGTCGCGCACCTGCTCATTGAGCGTGTCCGCATAGCGGCGGAAAATCTCAGTGGCATTGGCAGAGAGCGGCGAGTCCACATACACGGGTACGCGTTCGAGGCGTCCGTCGTTATACAGTTGGTTAAGAACATAGACAATCTCCTGCGTTCTACCCACCGAAAAAGATGGAATGAGCAGCTTGCCCTTCTTATACATACAGGTCTCCTCCACCACGCCGAGTAGTTGTTCTTCGGATACGAGTTCGTCGTCGTGTAGGCGGTCGCCGTAGGTGGACTCGCAGATGAGGTAGTCGCATTGTGGGAAGGGTTGAGGTGTGCTCAATATATGGCTATGCAGTCGCCCGATGTCGCCCGTATAGGCGATGCGTTTGACCTCGTTGTGCTCTTGGATAGAGAGATGGATAAGGGCTGAGCCGAGCATGTGCCCCGAGTTGATGAACTGAAAACTAAT
Organism: uncultured Bacteroidales bacterium; assembly: GCA_945787425.1. Classification (GTDB taxonomy): domain Bacteria; phylum Bacteroidota; class Bacteroidia; order Bacteroidales; family Paludibacteraceae; genus Colicola. The sequence continues at coordinate 2,979 of CALZHO010000125.1, read as the reverse complement.
CTCATTATCAATGCGATAAGTGGTATTGTAGTCCACGGTGCGGAAGAGCTTCATTACCTGTTGCGCATGGTGGGTGTCGAAGAGCGGTTTGATGGTGGGCTTGTGTTGGCGGTGCATCTTTTTGTTGTACCAACGCACATCCTGCTCCTGAATGAAAGCCGTGTCTTGCAGCATGAGTTCGCATAGATCGCGCGTAGCGGGCGTGCAGAAGATTTTACCGCGAAAACCAAGACTATATATATAAGGTATAAGACCCGAGTGATCGATATGTGCATGCGAGAGGAGCAGATAGTGAATATCTTTGGGGTCGAATCCCAGTTCGCGGTTGGCGGCATCGGTCTCCATACCTTTGCCTTGATACATGCCACAATCAAGCAAAATAGTCTTGCCCGAATCGGTCGTGATGAGGTGTTTGCTGCCTGTCACCTCGCCAGCAGCGCCAAGAAATTGTATCTTCATGCTATAATTCATTGAAATAGGGTGCAAAGTTACAAATAAATATTTAAATATCCAACTTTTATACGATTTTTCTTGTGTCTTTCAAAAAAAAGCAGTACCTTTGCAAGCACAAAGAACACAAGAGGTAAAACGTCTAAGAAAATCTATTTAAATATCAAAAACACTATGCTCAAAAAGAGTTTGCATAAACGTTTATTCGATAGGTGGCAATCAGCATCTCGTGAAAACAGAATGGCTATTGGCGTTTCTTTATTAGGGATAATATTGTTGACTGCCTACATAATATGGGCTGTTGTCCGGTGTGGAATGAATAGCTTCAATGTGTCGGTGTGTTCTATTGGAATTATAGCAATGATGTATATCGGGTATGTTCTTTGGTATTTCTTCTCGCAATCCATACAGCGTGATATTCTCTTGGTGCGGAAGAGCTATTGGGCATACGTGATGGGTTTTGTGATTGCTATTCCTTTGGCTATATCCACCATATTGTTGATGTTAGATTATCCAATAGAGCAGATATATAAAGAGGATAGTTTTTCAAATAATACATCTCAAGTATTGTGGACAGTTTATTTCCACTTTATAGATCCAGGTAACCAACATATGGCTAATATGGAAGGAAAATGGTTGGCTGGTTTGATTGCGATAGTGGGTATTTTATTGTTTCAAGGCTTATTGGTGACCACTTTGTTAGGTTGGATAGACCAGCGAAAAGAACGATGGCAGCGTGGGCAAATACGATATAGCATTAGACAATTGTCGCAGGGGCGATTCGCTGTAGTCGTAGGTGCTAATGAGATAGCGGCTTCTGTGATAAAAAATCTGTTGCAATATAGAGCATCAGAACCTACCTTGAATAGTTTGTGCGAAAAAGAAAATCAACGCGTTATATTACAAACTAATTGTGACCCTCAATCTGTAAGAGATGTGTTAGCATCTCATCTTACACAAGAGGAACTGGATAAAGTGATTATTTACAATGCGTTGCGTGATTCGCAGCAAGAGATAGAGTGCCTGTATTTAGAACATGCAACGGAAATCTATATATTAGGCGAAAACACAACGATTGATGGAGGAGAAACATACCATGATTCCATGAATATGCGATGCCTCAATCTGATGGCAGATTATCTAATGAGGATAAAAAATACTAAAAACAATAATACTCCGTTCAAACGTAAATTGTGTCGCGTATTGTTTGATTATCAGACCACTTATTCGGTATTCCAATTCTCGGATGTGTCAAATGCAGTATCTGAGACGTTGGTATTTGTTCCATTTAATCGATATGAAACATGGGCACGAAAAGTATTGGTAGAGCATCGCGCTAATGATCATGGTAAGCATATCGAATATACCCCATTGGATGGATATGAGGGAATAGGTTATGATGATAATCAACGTGTGCACTTGGTAATTGTGGGTATGTCTAAAATGGGTATTGCGATGGGCGTACAAGCATTGTATCAAGCGCATTATCCTAATTATGTACGTGATGCTAGATTAAAGACACGAATCACGTTTATTGACACTAATGCCGACAAAGAAATGGCATGTTTTAAGGGGCGTTATGCTACTTTGTTTGAATTGGTTAGACATCGATATATAGATGCAAATTCTATAAAGGATACATATCTAAATTCCCAAGAAGAATGTGTTTCAGAACAAAATACAATGGGATATAAATGGGTAGATCCGATGCAAGATGACAAGTGTAAATGGAAGCATTTGAGTGAACAAGGAGCTAACTTCTTGGATATGGAAATTGAGTTTGTAAAAGGAGAATTGGAATCTGATGGCGTGAGGGAATATCTACGCAAGATAGCAAATGAAGAACATGCAAAACTGACCATTGCTATTTGTCTAACACAGACTCATCATGCAGTAGCCGCGAGCTTGTATATGCCTATTGAAATATACAATAGTCGTAACTTGCAACAAATTTGGGTATATCAACGTGAAGCGGCTGATATTGTAATCAATTTGTCGGATGAGATAGTAAGAGATAATAGTGTCCGTTACCAGAAATTACGTCCGTTCGGTATGCTGTATGGCGATTATATGGATACACGAAGACGCTATCTGAAAGCCATGCTGTTGAATGTTGCATATGACAATGTGGTGGGGCGTAAGGCACCATGGCCAATGGATTTGTTGAATAGAAACGATGTGGGGAGAAAAAGTGCAAGTGAAGCATGGAAAAATCTAATTGTGTGTAAAAAAATGTCAAGCAAATGCTTTGTGGATATAATATATCAAAAATTGAGAAGTTGTATGAATCTTTCTCAAGAACAATCTATAGGAGGGTATAATAGTAAGATATTTTATTCTCCAAACTGCATGAGTGACATTAGACAGGCCCTACATGACAATGAAGATTATTTGGCGCAAACAGAACATAATCGATGGAATACGGAGAAATTAATGACGGGCTTTGCTCCTATAGAAAAAGCAGACGATGATAAATTGCGAAGTTTGGTTGTAGATGGACAAGTGGTGGATAAGCAAACCTTTAATGGA
>CALZHO010000124.1 GCA_945787425.1 uncultured Bacteroidales bacterium | reverse complement strand
AATACAGACTAACGTTAATATCTCATCACCTGCCGAAGCCTTTGGTTTGACGATAGACCCCAATTGCAGTATCCATATCGCCTCTACCGAAACCTCTACAGGCGGTCTCACCGTAGGTGCACAAGGTATCCAAGGCGCTGCAACCGATGGCAGCAGCATTGTCCTTGATATCCTCAAATCGGGTGCTGGCTTCTTGCGCTTCTCACCTGCATACAAAGGCGATATGCCACGCGCTACCGTCAATTATCAGACACGCTCTACCCTCGACACAGGTGCCAACCGCGATGCCACTTGGCAATACTTCGGTGCGCCGGGCAAAGATGTGCAATTCACCGTGGATGGTATCACATGGCTCTACCAGTGGAACGAGAAGCAAAATTGGATCAAGCAAGACGGCACGCTCACTTTCGAGCCTTTCGCGGGCTACGCCATTACGCAGTATGGTCAGCCTACCTATTCGCTCGTAGCAGAGCCTATCCGCACCAACCAAACCATCACCCTCACCAAAACCCCAGAGGCCTCGGGTGGCATGAACGGCGACAACCTTTTTGCCAATAGCTTCATGGCGCCTATTGATGTCAAGAATTTCACCCCAGACGACTTCAGCGACTATGGTACAGGACGCGAAGATATAGTAAAGACATTCTACATCTTCAACTCGGGTTCATGGAATCAGTGGAACGGACAAAATGAGAAAGACAGCACTATTGGTGGCAATGGTTCTACCACCCCAGGACAATATTGCGCTATCCCCGCTCTCTCTGCAAAATACTTGGATAGCGACATCACCACTATCCCACCTATGCAGGGTGTATATGTGATTGCTAATAAAGACGGGGCTACCATACGCCTTGACTACAACAAACACATTTGGCAAGCTGGCACCAACACCAATGCTTCTACCAATCTCAACGAGCCTATGCGCACTCCACAACGTCTCCAAGCAGAAGAGCAAATGCAGCAAGATTCTTTCCGCCGCCTACGCCTTCAAGTCAATAGCGCCAATAGCGGTGCCGACCGTATGTATATCATACAAGAGAGTACCACCACACGCGACTACGACAATGGCTACGACGCGCCTAACCACTTTGCAGAAGGTATTACCAATATCTACACCAACGAACCTTTCGGCAAGATGGAAGTATCCTGCGCCAACGATATTGACAGCATGTATATTGGCTTCCAAGCAGGCACCGACGAGCAATACACGCTATCTTTCCGCTCGCTTATCGGAGACTCGCTCTACCTGAAAGACCTCAGCAACGATAGCATATTCTTGCTCACCGAAGGCGGAAAATACCATTTTACGGCACAACCGCTTTCTACCAACGACCTACGCTTCCAAGTGTTGTTACACCCTGTGTTCAACAATGAGGATACAAACGCTGGCGTTACAACCGATATGGAGTATGTTGCTGACACACATATATGGCACGATCACAACCAATTGTATATCACCAACGCCCCTGCTAATAGCACACTGGCATTATACAACATCAACGGGCAACTTATACTATCACATACTACACAACACACCACACACACCATTAACCTTAACAATCTTCATCAAGGTGTGTACATCCTACAACTCAATAATCAGATGTATAAGTTCGTGCGACAATAAGATTTGAAAATAGTTTGTTTGATTAATATATCGATAACTTGAAACATCGTTTCCTAATATTGATATGTCTATGCCTTATTATGGGCAATAGTACAGCGTTTGCACAATTTTTTAGCACTTCCTCTGGTAGTTTTCATTCATACGGAGATGGTGTTAGTTATGCGCCTACGCCCTCAAGCACCACATCTTCCATACGCTCCACCAGCAGTTTCTCTACTGCCACCACTATCAGCAACTACTCTACTGCTCCTATACACATGGCCAATGGCACGCTACAAACCGCAGCATCCACGCTCAGCGGTGGCATGTTGGCTGATGATACAGGGTTCACCACTGACGCGGGTGATACAGGCTTTATTCCTATTTCCCCTCAACGATCCATTGCGCCACCCGATGTAAATACCCCTCTCCACCTCGACTGGGATGCCCTGCTCTTTATCCTCTTACTCCTTATCCCTTATCTTTATCGGGTAGAGAAGCGGAGGATAAGCGATCAACAAGCATAAAATAAATAGGGCGTATCACCACGGATACGCCCTATTATTTTCTATTGCGTTTATCGAGATTACTCTACCACTCTGCCCAAGCAGTCATACATTTGATTGTCTTTCACAATGTACATCTGTCCGTTCTTTATCACTTTCACGGCTTTACTCTGTGGAGCGAGCAAGTCCTCTACTCCTGTCTCCACCACTTCGCCATATACGGTCAAATCCTGTACACATCCTGCAAAATTACCACTATATAGCACTTTCACATAGCGCGTGTCTTCTGGCAATTCTACATCAATATCGTTATTCTTGCTTTTAGATGACCATACTTCCGTAAAAGTATCATTGTTTGCACTTGCTGACACGGAGAATAACACACCAGTCGCTCCATTATTCGTGCCTGCTGTATCACGAGTTTTAGTAGTAGCAGTCATACGAGTGGGTACAGCATTGTCAGCCAACGCTATCACTACATATTTATCACTATAATCAACACCGCCCAAACCATTGTCACCTAAGCAAATACCATGTTTGCTCGACCACTCGTTGTCTCCTTTATTAGTTACAATCGTTGTTTCATCATTCCAATCCGTTTCCGCGAAAGGAACATTGTAGGCCAATTCTGCCATTGCCATACTTGGCATTACCACACTCGCTACGAGTGCAAAAAGATGTGTAAAATTCTTTTTCATACCTCTATATTATTAAATTGGGTGCAAAGTTAAGCATAATCTTTCACATGAGCAAATTTCTATGCACTTTTCCACCCAAATATTAATAATCAGCAAATTATTCCCAATTTTTGTACCACTTCACACCACTCTACACCACTCTACACAACCGCTACACAACTCTACACAACTCTATACACCACTCCACACAACAAAAAAAGCATACCACTCCGTATGCTTTTTTCAACCATTATGCTTACTTACGAATTACTCGCCATCGTGAGCATGCAAAGATTGCACATAGATTGCGTGCATCATTTTCTCACGCTTAATCTCTGATGGTTTTGAGAATTGTTGACGACGACGCAGCTCTTTTACGACACCTGTCTTGTCAAATTTGCGTTTGAATTTCTTAATCGCGCGCTCGATGTTCTCGCCTTCCTTTACTGGTACAATGATCATTGCATACACCTCCTTCTCTTTGTTCTCTCCAGGCAGTCAGCCCGTTCCGAGTGATAGCGGATGTTTAAGTCTCCCGCCTGACCTTTTTATGGGTTAATATTCTCTAAACTCTAAACAGTAGCGCCATACGAGGTCTCCGAAAAATCTGCGATTTCTGGGGTTTTGTGGGCGCGTCCTCTAAGCAAAAAATCCCACCTAACATCTGTTAGGCGGGATTTTCTTGTACCCAGAGCCGGGGTCGAACCGGCACAGGGGTGAACCTACTGGTGTTTGAGACCAGCGCGTCTACCGATTCCGCCATCTGGGCCTGCTCTTTTTCAAAAGCGGCTGCAAAATTACTGCTTTTTTTTGACATGACCAAATATATTTGCAAAAAAAAGCATTTTTCTATAAAAAAAGTGCATTTTATAGGCTAAAGATTAAAGGTTAGAGGCTAAAGGCTGGTAACATGCGGCTTTGCCGCTACTTCTCGCCTATCGCCTCATCACCTTTCGCCTCATCACCTCGCCACCTTACTTCGCCAGCAGTCCGCGCACTACCATATTGATAGTCTTGCCTTCTGCCTTGCCTGCCAATTGTTTGGTAGCCACACCCATCACCTTACCCATGTCTTGTGGACCTGTCGCACCCACTTGAGCAATAATCTCTGCAAGAACAGTCTTCAGTTCCTCTTCGCTCATCATAGCGGGCAGATAGCGCTCAATCACTGCGCATTGTGCCATCTCATCCTCTGCCAACTCTGGGCGATTGGCTGCACGGAACATGTCCGCTGCCTCCTTGCGCTGCTTCCCCATCTTTTGCAAAA
>CALZHO010000123.1 GCA_945787425.1 uncultured Bacteroidales bacterium | reverse complement strand
TATGGTTGATCTTGTTTCTGTTTGCGTTGCCTACATGGGCGCAAACGATGGATACTGACGTGGTGGATATCAACTTGTTGCACCTCTTGCGCAGTCAACAACCCGCCACTACTCCTTTAGATACCATTTTGTCGGGAGATACTATCGCTATTTCTGTCGAGAAACAAGATACCATTTTGGTGGTCCCCGTAGTATTGGACAGCCTCAGTGATACGATACCGAACACAGAGGATATTTTGCTCCAATTAGTGGCAAGACAAAGCCAGTTGCTGCATGCCAAAGATACTGTTTGGGAGAAATATCCCCATCCACTTTGTATGCCGCTTATGTATGTGCCGACTATATATGCCCCCCTGACGGATACTACTCGCTATAACGAATATTCTATTCCCGCTATCCGTGCCAAAGCAAGGCGATATATCACTACTCATCACGTGGATATGTATGTGGCTGTGAGTGATACCAATCGTCTAAAACAGACTATGTTGGAGCACCTCGAAGTCCAACGTGCCATCGTCAAGGACCTTCAAGAGGATCGCTTAGATATTGAGCGCGCATTGAGGTACAATGATTCGCCTTGGAAATATGAACTCAATTTATCGCTCCAAATCACCCAAAACTATGCTACGGATAACTGGTATCAAGGTGCCGTAAATGCATTCGCAATGTTGGCGGGTATAAAAGGAAAACTTAACTATAAGAAGGGTAATTTGTCTTGGGAGAATGTAGGTGAGTGGCGATATGGTCTTAGTTCCATTAGTGGCGATTCCTTGCGATTCATCAATACTACCGATGACGTGTTTAGGATTAATAGTAAGGTGGGATATCAAGTACACAAACATTTGTATTTGTCATCCGTAGCCGAGTTGCGTACGAACTTAATGCCAAGTTGGCGAAAAAATACCCGTGAGTTAGCCTCTTCCTTCTTGACTCCAGTACGTTTTACATGGGGTGTCGGTATTGATTATAAACCAGTTAAAGGATTGGATATCAACATCTCTCCTGCTACCTATAAATTGGTATATGCACTGAATGCCAACCCCGAGCAAGTAAATGTGACAGACTATGGTATTGAGGTAGGAAAAAATAATCTCAATGAGTTAGGTAGTTCGGTTCGTGTCGATTGGAAATGGCGTCCCGTACGCGAAATTATTGTAGAAGCCAATTTCTACTTCTTCACCAACTACAAACGTATTGAGACTGAGTTGGAGGTGGATGTTGATTTTATTATCAATCGCTATTTGTCAGCCAAAGTGATGCTGCATCCACGTTATGATAGTACGGTAGAAATTGATCCTACCAGAAAGACCAATATCCAATTCAAAGAATTTATTAGTATTGGTTTCTCACATACCTTCCGCTAAAACAACTCTAAACAATTCTACACCACTCTAAACAATGCTAAACAAACAATCCATACGAATCGTCTATTTAGGAACACCCGACTTTGCCGCAGAGAGCTTGCGAGCTTTAGTAGAGGGAGGGTACAACGTAGTAGCCGTAGTCACTATGCCCGATAAGCCTGCTGGGCGTGGACATCAGTTACAGTTTTCTGCCGTGAAGCAATATGCCCTATCGGTAGGTCTTCCCGTCTTGCAACCCGAACGATTGAAAGATGAGCATTTTCTTGCTGAACTGAAATCTTACAACGCAGATTTACAGATTGTTGTGGCATTTCGTATGCTTCCCGAGGTGGTTTGGAATATGCCACGTTTGGGCACTTTTAACCTACATGCATCTTTGCTTCCACAATATCGTGGTGCTGCGCCTATCAATTGGGCTGTGATGAACGGTGATCATGAGACGGGTGCAACTACGTTTATGCTCCAGCATGAGATAGATACGGGTAATATTATTCTTCAGGAGCGTATTGCGATAGCCCCTGATGAGAATGTCGGATCGGTACACGATCGACTGATGACTATGGGTGCAGGCTTGGTCACACGTACTGTGGACGCTATCATCGAGGCGGAGGATAAAGGAGTGGCTATCACAACTTTTCCGCAAGATAATACCCTTCAACTCCGTCCCGCACCCAAAATCTTTAAGGATACTTGCGTGATAGACTTTTCTCGTCCCGCAGAGCAGATACGCAATCATGTGCGTGGATTGAGTCCATATCCTGCGGCTTGGATTAATAATATGCCCGCCAATCATCCTCTCTGCAATGTGCTGAAGGGTGCTAAAGTTTATAAAGTGGCTGTCACACAAATGGCTGAACAAAAAGGGCATATCATCGTTCCTTGCGCAGATGGCTATATCGATATTTTGGAATTGCAACTACCTGGAAAAAAACGGATGGATGCTGCTGCACTACTCAATGGTATCCGCATAAATAACTAATTTATGACAATCGCTATTTTTGGAAATACCCTTCGCTCGAATACAATTCGTGAGGTAAAGCGCATTATTGATTTCTTACAGCAACGAGATGTAGAGATCGTGCTTTCTCAGGAATTACGCCATGAAGGCATTAATCGTGAATTTCCTTCAGTGGATGACTATGTATCCCATGATAATCACACGATTGACTTTGCCTTGTCTGTTGGTGGCGATGGCACTTTCCTGACAACAGCTACACTCGTGGGACATCTTGATATACCCATTTTAGGTATCAATTGTGGTCATCTGGGCTATTTGGCAGAAGTGCAGACTGATAATGTAGAATTGGTTCTTGATCAACTCGTGAATAATAATTATACGATAGAGAAACGTAGCATGCTGGAGGTCTCTTGCCAACAAGAGGGCAAATTGGCTTCGCCATATGCACTCAATGAGGTGGCTATCCTCAAATCTGGACTAAGCAGTATGATTACTGTAGATGTCACGTTGAATGGCGAGTTCTTGCATAATTATAAAGCGGATGGATTGCTTGTGGCAACTTCTACAGGATCAACGGCATACAATCTCAGTGTAGGTGGTCCTCTGCTGGATCCACATGTCAATGCCATTATCCTTTCGCCAGTGGCAACACATAGCTTGAATATTCGTCCATTGGTGGTATTGGATGACAGCAAGATCGATATCAAGATTGCAAGTCGCAATGGCAATTTCATGCTCAGCGTGGACGGACGTAGTCAAGTCTTGAGCCAAGATGTGCAATTGCATATCGAACGATCGCAGCGTACCATTAAACTGGTGCGGATCAATGGACAGACTTTCATGCAATCGCTCAAAGATAAACTAAATTGGGGAAAATGATTGATTACGAAGCATTGCTTGCAAAATATTGTGCCGATAATCAAGAGTTATTGCATATCCTGCTAACACACTCCCGTCAAGTGGCTAATCGTGCGTTGGCTATTCTGCGCTTGCACCCCGAGTGGATGGAGCGGGGAGAAGTGGAACCTGTTTTTGTAGAGGAAGCGGCTATGCTGCATGATATAGGAGTAGTGCTATGTAATGCACCTAAAATACATTGTATGGGCACGCATGCGTATATAGAACATGGATATTTAGGAGCGGAAATCCTACGCCAAGAGGGATTGCCAAGGCATGCCCATATTGCGGAGCGACATACGGGTACGGGTATCACTATGGAGCAGATTGTGCGCGAACAATTGCCGATACCGTTGCAAGATTATACGCCCCGCACATTAGAGGAACGCCTTATTTGCTATGCAGATAAGTTCTATTCAAAAACCAAATTAGGTGACGATAAGCCGATGAGTAAGATTCGTCATCATCTTTGGAAATATGGTTCGGATTCTGTTTTTCGTTTTGATGAGATGCAACGCTTCTTCGAACCCTTAAATTCATAACCGTATTTTTTTTGTCTTTTTTTGTGTCACATCTTGCGTATGTGCAATTTTTTTTGTACCTTTGCAGCGATTATGACCCGATTGAGTGTAAATATTAATAAGGTGGCTACCTTGCGCAATGCGCGTGGTGGCAATCTGCCAGATGTGGAGCAGTTTGCTAAGGATTGTGAAGGCTTTGGCGCTGAGGGCATTACTGTGCACCCTCGTCCTGACGAGCGTCATATCACCCGCGCGGATGTATATGCGTTGAAGGATATTGTGACAACTGAATTTAATATAGAGGGAAATCCAGAACCTGCGTTTATGG
>CALZHO010000122.1 GCA_945787425.1 uncultured Bacteroidales bacterium | reverse complement strand
GCACCACCTTCGCCGAAGCAGTAGTTGGATTCGGCATTTAGTCCCTGATTGCGATTGAGGATAGCAATGTCTTTCTTGCGCTCGCTGACGGGTTTGCCACGCTCGTAAATGATAGGTTTGATGCCATGTTCGAGCAATGTGAGGGCGGCGAAGAGTCCTGCTGGTCCTGCGCCAATGATAGCTGCGCTGTGCTTGGCATGGTGCACGTCTTGGAAAACGGGCGGTTCGTACAGGGGGATAGGTGCATCCTTGGGCAAAGGGTTGCCCTGCTCATCGGTGAGCACGGTGAGATGGACCTTGAGCGCACGCTGGCGGGCATCAATAGAACGCTTCACGACACGAAACTTTTGTTCCATGTCGTGAGCTTTCTCTGGACTTAATATGAGAGTATTTTGGTTCACTTCGTTCCGTTATTTGCTTCGCGTTGTTATGTTACATGCTTCGCGTTTTAGGTGTTAACGTTTACATGAAACGTGCTAATGCACTTACAACAAAGATAACGCCCGAAGGGCAGGTAACGTTTACTTCTTCAGCGCTTCCATGATTTTGTTTTCAATCTCTTCGGCGAGGTCTGGGTTGTCGCGGAGGACATTCTTAGCGGCATCGCGACCCTGCGCAAGTTTGTTACCCTCGTAGCTAAACCAAGAACCAGACTTAGAGATAATACCCATATCTACACCCATATCCAAGATTTCGCCTACGCGAGAAATTCCTTCGTTGAACATGAGGTCGAACTCAGCTTTCTTGAATGGAGGCGCCACCTTATTCTTGATGACTTTCACGCGCACTTGATTACCGATAATCTCATCGCCATCCTTGATTGCACTTGCCTTGCGGATGTCGAGGCGAACAGAAGCGTAGAACTTCAGCGCATTACCACCCGTAGTAGTCTCTGGGCTGCCAAACATCACGCCAATCTTCTCACGTAACTGGTTGATGAAGATACAGGTAGTGTTAGTTTTGTTGATGGTAGCAGTCAGTTTGCGAAGCGCTTGCGACATGAGTCGAGCGTGCAGACCCACTTTGTTGTCACCCATATCGCCTTCAATCTCGGCTTTCGGAGTAAGGGCTGCCACAGAGTCGATGACCACAAGGTCCACCGCAGCACTGCGGATGAGTTCATCCGCAATATCCAGTGCTTGTTCACCGCAGTCTGGTTGCGCGATGAGCAAATCGTTGGTATTGACACCCAGTTTCTCCGCATAGAAGCGGTCAAAAGCGTGCTCAGCATCGATGATAGCAGCGATACCACCTTGCTTTTGTACCTCTGCCATAGCATGGATGGCGAGAGTGGTCTTACCAGAAGACTCTGGACCATAAATCTCTACGATACGTCCGCGAGGGTAACCGCCTACACCAAGTGCGACGTTGAGTCCTACAGAACCAGTTGGGATTACTGGTATATCCTCTACCTTGTCATCGCCCAGTTTCATGATGGCGCCTTTACCAAATTGTTTGTCGATTTTATCCATTGCGAGTTGCAATGCCTTGAGTTTCTCTACAGAAGGGTTTTTCTTTTCCTCAGCCATAGTAGTATTGTTTAGAATGGTTAGTATGATTTAGAATTGTATAGCAGTTGTTTGGTGAAACGCGAGTGCAAAGGTAATGTTTTTTTTGCAAATATGCAAATAGTAATCGATTTTTTATATATCTTTATGCTTCTTCCTGCCAAAATTGTGCAATCATATCAATACAAAAAGTAATCACTGCTGCCGAAGCCAGACAGATAAGGAGTGTTACAAATACGTTCATAACTGTGTGCGTTTTAGTAGTTAAACATGTAATTTTTTGAAATCGAGTGCAAAATTACTGCTTCAAACTGCTAAAACTTGTCATAAGCTATAAAAAATGCACTTTTTTTCAAAAAAAATGCATTTTTAAGTGTAAAATCAAGAAATATCAATGTGCTATTTGCTTTCCATCGATGGTAAATGTCTTGCCATTAGTTGTCAAATCCATCGTAATCACCTCTGCAGTAGCGAACACACTACTTCAAATCATTACCAAATATAAAAATCTTTTCATTGCTCTTCTCATGCTCTAACTGTTATACGAATAACAATATCATCAATTGTCCTGTCAGCACGCGCAAGAACATTGTCAACGGATAGACCGTGGAATACGCCACCGCCGCACGATCGTTATTGGAGGACAAAGTGGTTGCATATGCCAACGCTGGTGGATCAGTGGTGCTACCTGCGATCAGTCCCATTAGCGTAAAATAGTCCAGTTTCAGCCACAAACGTCCGATAGAACCTACTATCAACAATGGTAATAGCGTAATAATCACACCATATCCAATCCACACATAACCGCCGTTCAACAGCGTAGGCACGAAGGTCTTACCAGCGCCAAAACCCACTGCTGCCAAGAACATGGCTATACCTATCTCGCGAATCATCAAGTTCGCACTACTGGTTGTATAAGTGACCACATGCATTTTAGGACCAAAACAACCCAGCAAGATAGCCACTATCAGCGAACCACCTGCTATACCCAACTTGAATGGCTGTGACAATCCTGGTAACATGATTGGTAGCACACCTATCGCCACACCAAAGGCAATGCCCAAGAAGATAGATGCCAAATTCGGAATATCTAATCGTTTTGTAGAATTTCCAAATAGTTTTTCCACCTTATCCACTGCACGTTCTTCGCCTACCACCGTGATTCGGTCGCCCAATTGCAGATACAAATCACGGGTTGCCAATAGTTCGATACCCGCACGACGGATACGCGTGATAGACACATGATAGGTAGCTCGCACATTCAAGTCACCAATACGCTTGCCATTCAGTTCGGGTTTAGTCACCACCACATGGCGCGACACCAGATGCGCTTGCGCCTTCTCGATGGTGGGCAAAGTGGTTTCCATACCCAACAGCAGCACACTGGGTTCGTTCTCCTTATCCACTACCACACGAATCCTTTCACCTACATGCAATACTGTGTCCACATCTGGCAACTCATCCTCGCCGTTTGGACGAACCAAACGAGACACGATGAGATTCATATGACACAATCGACCCAGATCGCAAATATGTGCACCCTCCACTTGAGGATTAGTGAGCAGGATATCTATATATTCTATCTCCTTTTGCACCTCACTCTCGTTCTTCACACGCTCCTCCTCCTTGTCAATTCTTATACGGAACACCCAACGCATTGTCAAAATAGCCAAAATTATTCCGACTACACCCAAAGGATATGCCATAGCATAACCGCTGGCAATATCGGGATTGTTCACACCCGTGATATCAGTAAACGCTTGCTGCGCAGCACCCAAGCCTGGAGTATTCGTCACTGCACCAAACAACACACCTGTCATGGTGGCAATATCCACACCAGAGAAAAGATGAATCAAATAAGCGGTTACGCAGCCCAATACCACTACACTCATTGCCAAGATATTGAGTTTGATACCTCCCTGACCAAACGAAGAGAAGAAACTTGGTCCTACTTGCAAGCCAATGGAATATACAAACAATATCAATCCAAAGTCTTTAGCAAAAGTCTCCACCATCGGGTCGAGGTGCATGCCGAAATGCGACATGGCTATGGCACAAAAGAGTATCCACGTGATACCCAGCGTGATACCTTTGAATTTCAAGCGGTGACTAAGAAATATACCGCATGCAATTGCCAAGGTCAAAATAAATATCGAATGAGGTACTCCTGTACCAAAAAACAGACTATTTAACCAATTCATAACATTTCCTTTTTTAATTCGACTGCAAAATTAGTACAAAAATCACACCTATGCAAGTATTTCGCCAAAAGTTTTAAAATTGCAAACTGAACCTATCATCTCACATGAAATAACTTTTCAATATGACCACTGCTGATCATCTCTGGTGTCGGGAGATGGTGCATGGTGGGCGAGTCAATGAGCGCAATCGTGTCGCAGAGCGACTGGGCAATATCCAGTTCGTGGGTGGAGAAAATGATGCACTTGTTGTCCTGATGTGCCAAATCAGCAAGCAATCGGCACAAGTCATATCGGTTAGGCATATCCAAAAACGACGTGGGTCCAACAACGCATTATTCCAATACTTCTGTGATTATAGATAGGCCAA
>CALZHO010000121.1 GCA_945787425.1 uncultured Bacteroidales bacterium | reverse complement strand
TTTCTGGCTTCGAAGAGGTAGAGTCCAAAGTGTATTCAGAGTGCTGGCTCACTATCGGTGACGATGTTAACTGGGTAGACGCTGCTGCTGGTCCTGTTGCTATTAGCATCGAAGGTGATGTGGCTATGCTCAAAGGTGAGTTCACCAGCTACGCTACTGGCAAGACATACAACGTAACGCTTTCTGGTACATTGCCAGTAAAAGAGGAGCCTGTTGTAGAGCCAACATACACAGAGAATAGTCTGAATACTTTCGCATTTGGTCTTGAGTCTGAGCTCAATGAAACAGAATTGGTTGTTACATATCGTTTGAACAACTCTAACGCTACTTCTGTAAACGTACTCGTTTACCAGGGTGAGAACGTTGTTGCTACTGTAGCTGGTACTACCACTATCGGTGTGAACACCGTGGCTATCCCTGTTGCTACTCTTCCACAAGGCCGCATGCTCACATGGTCAGTAGAGGTTAATGGTACTTCTGTAGAGGTGCCAACTCAAGAGGCTAAGATGTATAGCTTCTACCACCCATCAGGTGTGGATATTGATAACAACCCAGAGAACCCAACCTTCGGTTTGATTCTTACCAACGAGGGTATGCAAAAGGTTAAAGGTATAGAAGGTTATGTATCTACTGGTTTCGGTGCAGGTATTTATGCCTTTACTCCTTCCTTCGACCCAATTGCTAATGGTGACCAACCTGGTTTCAATGGTGGTATTGAGTTTACGGAAGCTCGTGCTGATGGTGCTGGTACTTCTTATGCTCCACGCCGTGTACGTATCTCTGAGGATGGTCGTATCTTTGTTACTTCACTCAACACAGATGGTAACTACTTGTGGGAGCTCAATCCAGATAACCTCAACGAGTGGACTCCAATCTTCCAGGGAACATTGAATGAGAATAAAGAGTTAATCGACGCTGAGGGCAATTTCGTAGCAGCTCCTAACAACGGTTTCGACGTGAAGGGTGCTGGTGAGAACTTGCAATTGGCTATGTACTCTGTGAACCTCTCAGGTATCACAGGTGCAGCTATGAGCGGCTTCCGTCTCCACGAGTACAACCTTGGTACAGCTACCACATGGGCTACTGCTCCTTCTAAAACAATTGTTGAGGGCAAATATGCTATCAACTATCTTGGTACTCAAGTAGAGTACGACAACGAAGGTGGTGTTTGGATTGCTTCTTATCGTGGTACAGCTACTGATGCGAACCCAGGTCTGGTTCACATCAATGCTGATGGTGTAGAGGATGCAAAACTCATCTGGAACAATGTTCGCCAAGCAGGTATCCGCTTCAACCACGACTTCACCAAACTGATTGTAGCAGGTAATAATGGTGCTGCTAAGAAAGCTACTATCTATGCTGTTTCTAAAGATGCAAACGGTGCTCCAGTATTGACAGAGGAAACAGTTATTGATATGGCTTCTTTGGGTAGCAACCTCAATGACTTCGCATTTGACTATGCAGGTAACTTGTATGGTGTAAGTAACTCTAACGAGAAGATTATCGGTTGGGCAATGCCTTACTCTGGTCAAGTAGTAACTCCAGCTGCTTCTGAATATGCATTCCATATTGGCGAGCTGTTGCCAGAAATCGAGTGGATTGAAATGCCTCTTGAAATCAGCAACTTGACCACAATGGAATTGCCTGTAGAGGGTGTTACCTATTTGCAACTCATGGGTCACAACGATATGGAAGGTGCTGACGTTATGCTCTTCCTCAATGACTACACAGGCGAGGAGAAAACGTACGAAGTAAACGTTGAGAACTCATTTATGACCTTCGGTGGTCTTGAACTCACCGTTATGGATGGTGCTCTCACTAAGTCTGTTGACCCAGAGTTGGGTGATGTATATGCTGGTATTGTTCACGCTTCTGTTGTAGTAGAAGGCGAAACCATGTACGTTGCATTCGATCTCAAGATGTATGCTCAACCAGCCATTGAGATCGCAATCGAGAATGTAGAAATCACAGTTATCGAAGAAAGTGCCATAGCAATCTTCAATGCTACATGGGAAGGTTCTCCACTTCAAGTAGAGGTTTCTGGCTTCGAAGAGGTAGCTTTCAAAAAGTATTCAGAATGCTGGATCTCTATCGGTGACGATGTTAACTGGGTAGACGCTGCTGTTGGTCCTGCTACTGTCACTATTGCAGATGGTGTGGCTTCTCTTGAAGGTGAGTTCACCAGCTACGCTACTGGCAAGACATACAAGGTAATACTTTCTGGTACATTGCCACAAGGTCCTGGCACAGGTCTTGACAACGTACAAGTTGATGCTAAGGCTGTTAAGGCTATCATCAACGGTCAATTGATCATCATCAAGAATGGCGTTCAATACAACGTTCAAGGTGCTGTAGTAAAATAATTTTGAAGTAAGAATTTTGAATTTTGAGATAAACAACGCTCAAAACTCATAGTTCATAACTTATACTTAAAAAATGGGCTTCCTCGCAAGAGGGAGCCTATTTTTGTACTCTCGCCTATAACCTATAGCGGCGTTGTCGCGTCCTGTAGGTGCTCAGCACCATCCTATAGTCCTCTGGGGCGTACTCTAAATAAAAAAAATCACTATCTTGCGATTTTTTTTGCATATCTTGCAAATTTTTACTACCTTTGTCGCCTAATTTGGAGTGTTCGTGTTAATAGGTATGTATATGAAAAAATCTTTTTGCTTCTCTTCCTATTGACTGCGGTATATGGTAACACTCGTATTTATGTACAAGGAATACAAATACAATAAACTAACAATAAATTATTAAGACAATGAAACGATTTTTCACATTTTTCATGGTGGCTGCCATATCTCTGACAGCAGTTGCACAAGCAACATGGCCCACCAAGTCACAAGCCCTAAAGTCGCTGATGGCTACAGAGCGCTTGAGCAACACTATCAAGGCACTCCAACAACCAGAGCCTCAGCAGGCTACACTTGCAGATGAACCTACATTAACCCAACTTGACACGACTGAAGTCATCTTTAGATCATTCTACGATGATCCTATATACACACCTGTTGATACCATCGTAAACCGTAATGGTGATACAGTTGTTGTCGGTGGCGATTGGTATATTTCGCTTAGGAACGACCGCTACCAATTCATTTTTGACATCTATGGAGCGTCTCCTGAAACCCCAGCAGGTACCTACACAGAGAAAGACCTCAACGAACGGGTATCTTGGTGTATGTTCCCAGAGGCAGACGACAAAACCCACTACTACAAAACTTGTGAACTGACAATCCAAGAGGAGAAACTAAGTGAAAGTCTCGTCAAATTCTCCTTAGATGCCCTTATGCTGGTAACCAGAGGTATTGGCGGAAAAGAGTATGGCTACTTCAAGGTGCATGCCGAGCATACTATCATCCGTCCTATAGCGAAATACGATGTAGCTATCCTAAACTGCGAAGTAACCCCAGAGGAAGACCGTGTGCGTATTGCTGGTAAGAACGACACCATGGATGTGGACTTGACCTTCTTCACCGAGACAGGTGTTGTTGGCTATTATACCCACAACAGCATGGATACCGAAAATGCCAAATTAGTGCATCGCGGTGTATCCTATGACATAATGGATCTTGAGGGTATTATCTACAGCTCACCTAATATGGCGGGGGGTGTTTCCTATGTATTCATGTTCGAGGCATTGACTACTGATGCTATTTTCTACAATGTCGCTATGGAGGCACCTGTTGTGCCTACAGATACAGTAGAATTTACATGCAACAACATGCTCATTGACGATAGTTATGGCATGTCCGATGCCACTATCATCATCACTGCCAACAATGCCAACTATTCGATCATGGCGGGATACAATGCCAACCGAATCACTACACCTGCTACCTATTCAGGCGACAGGGCATATGTATATCTCACAGACCTCAAAACGGGTAAAGAATTTACCTCTATGATATGTACCATCAAGGTGACTGGCAACGCTATCAAGGGCTATCAAGTAGAGATTGAAATGCTCGGTACCGATCACAAATACTACATCATGCACCTCGTTTATGGTGTAGAAGAGGCAAGATCGCATGACCTCAATTTCACCAATTCGGCTAAGTCCTATTTCTATATTGATCCACTCGGTTCAAAAGAAGTAC
>CALZHO010000120.1 GCA_945787425.1 uncultured Bacteroidales bacterium | reverse complement strand
GATAACCGAGGTTGGTTTGCACTTGACCTTGGTCGTCCACCCATGTCACGCGGAAAGTGAAAATACGGTCTGGTTCGACCATACGCTCCACGATCTTGGCTTTCTCGTACTCAGGATGTTGGTTGTACACTTCCTCGATGGATTCTAAAACTTCTTGCACGGCTTGCAAATACTCTGCTTCGCCTGGGTGCTTTGCAGCAAGTTGCTGCATAATGTCGGTTACTTTCATTGTAGTATTATTTTTATGGTTTGTTGTTCATCTATATTGGAATCGGGTGCAAAGGTACTACATTTTTTGCAAATATACAAAGAATGTGGTGCCTTTTTCAGATGTTTGGAAACATATTTTTCCACCACTTCCTTCCACAATGTTCTTCGAAATCGGCATTCCGAGACCTGCGCCCGTGTTTTTGGTTGTAAAGTTGGGGACAAACACTTTCTCTTGCATTTCCGCAGGAATACCTGGTCCGTTGTCAGAGAAGGAAATTTTTATCCATTGTTTGTCTGGATTGAGTCCCTCCTCCTCTATGGTCTTCTGGTTGGCATTTTTCAGGATGATAATAATATCGCTATCAGGGCGTCCTTCCATAGCTTGGAAAGCATTGCGTACGATATTCGTGAAGACTTGCGTTATCTGCTCTGCATCCGCCATAGCCATCACCCCATGCTCTGGCCCGACATAGCGGATAGGTATATCATATGGATTATTGCGCATCATGGTGATGAACGCATGCAGTTTCGCTGCCACATCCACTTTCGTAGGATTCACTTCTGGCATCTTGGCAAACGATGAGAAGGACTGAGCAATATGACTCAAGTTGTCTATTTGGTCAATAAGCAACTCTGTAGAGTGGTTGAAATAGTCATCAAAGCGCTCTGTTCCCTTGGTACGTTGCAACTGTTGCAGGGTGAGTTTCATCGGAGTGAGTGAATTATTAATCTCATGCGCCACTTGGCGTGCCATGGTACGCCAAGCCATCTCGCGTTCCGAACGAGCCAAGCGTTCGGTGGATTCCGCCAAGGCATCCATCATTTGGTTGTATTGCGTCACAATCTCTCCCACCTCGTCCGAGAACTCATAATCAATATGTTCGCCTTTTTCCCCCAGATGATATTTCTTCAATTGTTCACTAACCACACCCAACGAAGAAGTGAGCATATGCGAGATGCCCCATACTATAAGAATAGCGACCAGCAGCAAAATGATATAGAGCGGCAAGAGTTTTACTATAAAATTCTCCACGTGCGTTGTCATTTCGCTCTGTGAAATAAAATGAGGCAACGCCACATAACCTATTTTGGCGTAATTACCATTGATAAACTCGGTATATGCTGATAAATAACGCACCTCGCCTATCTGCTCATGTTGCACCATCATCGTATTGCCAGAGAAGAATGGTTCTGGCGCTACATGTTCAGGCAGAAGTCCCATATCGAATAACTGTGGAGCGGAAGTACCAATCAACCGACCATTCAAGTCATAGACGTGGATATCCGTTTCGTACACAAAACTCATATCCCGCAAATCAATATTCAAGGACGCGGTATTAGCAGAACTCAGCCCTAAATCCCAGAAATACATATTTTGCAATGCCATCTGCACATATTGTGCCTTCTTGCGCAATCGCAATTGCTGTGTTTCTACAAATAGTCGTTGTATATATTCCACCGACAACATAAATATCGACAACAATATCACCAAGACCAAGGGCGTGAGAACCAGCTGAAACTTTCCACCTAACTTCATCCTGCGGAAACCGCGATATTTCACCAAACTGATTACTGCGATAAACAGCAAGATACCAATTAGCAATCCCGTAATGACATAATACATACGCAGCTTGGCTTTCGCAGACGCTTGATCCTGTTGATCTGTAGCCAAAATGGCTTGGTATGAAAAGTTTTCTATCACCTCATCATTGCGGATAGCCAACGTTGACTCTGCTTTCTTGCTGATAGAAAAAAGATATAATCCATCATAAGAATAGATAGGCATACTATCATCGCCACCCTGACGATAAGTCAACTGCCATTCCTCCTTACCACGGAAAGGAGCAATAAAGAAGTTATGCAACATGGGAGACGTCACCGAATAGTCATACTTGATAGGTATTGCCATTAAGATGGAGTAATCTCCTATACTCACTCTTTTGCAAATACCTTGCGCATTATCCCACTGAGCAAAATGCCACTGGTCATGCACCTGTCTCATGGTGCGTTCAGAAGCACTCAGCCACGCATTGGACCAATACACCAATTGACGTCCCTTATAAATATAGCACAGGATACTATTGTCCGCTTGAGAGTAATGCCATATCGAATCAAAGTTATTCATCTCTACAGCGCGGCACAAATGCTCAGAGAGCATGTCTGCCTGGTACTGCTGCTCGTGCAAGGTCCGCTGCAGCGCCTTACTCTGTAACGAAAAACGATTGCAAGCACTCAGCAGCACAAGCATGCTGCAGGTCAAGAACCATATCCATGATTTTCGTTTCACGCAGCAAAATTACAAAAAATCTGTGATATGAACAACTATTTTTGCACATATTCATTTTTTTTTGTAATTTTGCAGCGTAAATTGTAAATCGTAAATCACAAATGGTAAATATCTTCACATCTTTATTATTGGGTTTCTTGATGATTCTTGACCCATGCACGCTCTTCACGAGCATTGCTGCTATTGGGTACATTGATCAAGAAATCAATAACCGCCGCAAAGTGCTACTCAACGGACTGATGTTCGTGTTGGGCAAGTTGGCTACTTATACGCTCTTAGCGATACCTTTTATTATGGGAGCACGCACAGAGGGTATCAAGCATTTCCTACATCAGTGGGGCGAACCTCTCTTGGCGGTCTTTATGCTCATTTGTGGTGTGCTACTACTCTTCACAGGTCATCATCACCACGAACACGACCACGGAGTGAGCAAGTGGCTGAAGAATGTGGATAGCCAGAGTAGCGGTTTCTGGTCGTTTATGTTGGGTATCTTTTTTGCTATTGCATTTTGTCCCCACCGTTTGGTATATTTCTTCACGATGATTGACATAGCCATCACCCTACCCTTCTCATGGAACTGGATTCTTCCTATTGTCTTTGGTTTAGGGACGGGATTGCCTATTATGATTATCGCATGGCTGATTTCGTATAGCGCAATGTCTATCAATACACTCACCAGCAAACTCCATTCGATAGAAAAATGGGTACGCTACATATCTGCCGCTTTGTTTATCGGCTTTGGAATATACCTCTGCGTGCATATCTTCTCTCACGGACACGACCACGAATGTGGGCATGAATGCGGTCATGAACATTGTGAGGCGCAAAGTGATAGATTAGAGGTTACAGACACCCCATGCGCATGAGTTCACCAAACTTCCGTTTCAAACAGTTCACCGTATGGCATGACCGCTGTGCCATGAAAGTGGGCACCGATGGTGTCCTACTTGGCGCATGGTGCCCTTTGCCATCCCAAAAGCCTAATCCTGTGCGCGTGTTGGACATAGGTGTGGGGAGTGGATTGATTGCACTGATGATAGCACAACGATTACACCTAAGAGGAGACATGTTCTCCGTGTTGGGAATAGATATTGATCGCGATGCGGTGGAGCAAAGTCACATCAATTTTCAACAATCACCATGGGCAGACAGTCTAACGAGCCAAGCATGCCGATTACAAGACATGCCCGCAGAACAAGCATTTGACTTGATTGTCAGTAACCCACCCTACTTCCAAGACAGCCTGAAGAACCCCAACGCACAGCGTGCCACGGCACGCCATACCGACACGCTAAGTTATGCAGAGTTGATTGCACATTCGGCACGATTATTGCAAGAAGATGGTATATTGGCATTGGTTTTGCCCATTGAGGCGGAGCAAGAGATTTTGACCTTGGCAGCAGACCACGGATTACATCCCACAGACATCACCTATGTGCATAGCAAACCCAGCAAACCCGCCAAACGCCTGCTCATCGCCTTCTCGCCCATATCCGATAGCCGATGCCCGATGACCGAAACCATGTATATCGAATCGGAGAATACGCCCCGAAGCGATGAATACAAAGAACTGACCAAAGATTTTTATTTATAATCCATAACTAAACAAGAAA
>CALZHO010000119.1 GCA_945787425.1 uncultured Bacteroidales bacterium | reverse complement strand
GATAGCTTTCTCCGTCCTTGCTTACTGCGATGGCTGCGAGCCCTTGCTCGCCTGTGGTGGTTGTAAACACGGTGTAGTCACCATTGAATGCACGCATTCGTGCTAAGTACGGCAGAAGAGAAAAAGATTCATGCAAAAGAAAACGCCACTTGTGCATGTGACACAAATGGCGTTTTAGTGGTATTTTGAGAAGTTAAAGACTTTGGGTCGGAAAGGACTTTATAGTCGTTAGGGACATTAAAGCCCAAATTAAATTCTCTCCAGTACGGTTTGTACAAGTTGTTTGATACGAGGTTTGTAGTCGGTGTTAGCAGCTTCGACTTTGCGTTGGGCGATGACGCAGCAGACGGTCATGGCCTTGTGTCCCATCAGCAGACTGAGGCCTGCGATAGCACTACCTTCCATCTCGTAATTGGTGATGCGTTGTCCCTCATAGCGGAAGTCGGTGATACGTTCGTTGATGTCTTTCACCGCCAAATCACAGCGCAACACGCGACCTTGAGGACCATAGAAACCGTTGGCAGCGATGGTGCAACCACGCATCATTTCATCGCCTGCAATGCGGTTGACCAGTTCGGGATTAGCAGCCACTACATATGGGCGCGCCGCTTTGGCAGGATAGTGGATGAAGTCCACGAGCGCATCCTCAAAGCCGAGGTCGGCAATCTCATCACGGCCTTCATAAAAAGCCAAGACACCATCCCAACCGATAGACTTCTCGCTCACAAGGAAAGTGCCGAGAGGGATATCCTCTTGCATACCTCCGCACGTGCCGATGCGCACAATTTCAAGGGTGCGGCGCTCGTCTTTCTCGGTGCGAGTGGCGAAGTCGATGTTGGCGAGAGCGTCCAGTTCGTTGAGCACGATGTCGCAGTTGTCAGTACCAATACCCGTAGAGATACAAGAGATACGTTTGCCTTTGTATTTGCCCGTAATGGTATGGAACTCACGGCTTTGGATGTCGCACTCGATACTGCCTTCGTCGAAGAACGAAGCCACCATATTCACGCGATCTTGGTCGCCGACCAGTATCACTCTATCCGCCAGATGTTCGGGGCGAATGTGCAAATGGAATATGCTACCATCCTCATTGATAATGAGTTGGCTAGCGGGGAAAATTTTCTTCATGAGTTAAAGAGTTTTAAGGGTTTTAAAAGTTTTAACGGTTAGGCTTGACCGCCGCCGAAGGACATAGGGATAGTACTTCCTGGGGCAGGTGTGCCGTTGATTTTGATGGTACCAAATTGCTTCTCGTATTTAGCTACGTTCTCTTGCAGCGCAAAAAGCAGTTTCTTGGTATTCTCTGGGGTCATCACGACACGTGATTTCACATTAGCACCTTTTTGACCTGGCATCATGCATGCAAAATCCACTACGAACTCCGAAGCGGAGTGTGCAACGATAGCAAGATTTGAATAAGTACCCTCTGCCACCTCAGGCGAGAGGTTGATGTTGAGTTTTTGTTCTTCCATATGAGTGTTGTTTAGAATTGTTTAGAAATGTTTAGAGTGGTTTTACCAGTATATGGGTTGTTTGCGGAAGCGTTGGGTCAGTAGTATCCATAGCGAGATGAGTGGTAACGCTATGTCATACGCTACAATCTCTATGCCAAACAGTCGTCCGCCCAAACGATGTGCAGCGGTATTGATGACACAGAGTTGCATCACCAGTCGCAGGCAGCACGCAGCAGCAGCAATAACGAGCGCCCAGAATGAGCCCATGACTGCAACAGCAATAAGCAGGGCATAGAATAGGCCTCGTGTCATAGGTTCGATACCTAATCGAAGCTTGCTTTGGCTTTTATAGTGTGGCGACACGGATAGATGTCTACGTTTTTGGTGCAACCATTCGCTCCATGTCGTTTTAGGGGCAGACCAAGTGACGCTCTCCTTGGAACAGACGATATTCGTATTTCGTTTGGTGGTCACCTTATTGACAAACAGGTCATCATCGCCTGCGCGTTCGCCCAGCAGTCCACGGAATCCGTTATTGCGGAAGAAAGTCTCTTTCTTGTATGCCAAGTTGCGTCCCACGCCCATATAGGGGTGTCCTGCTGCAGCCATGCCCAGATACTGCAATCCAATGAAGAGGGTATCGTAGTTGATTAGGCGGCTCAACAGAGATTTCTTCTCGAAGTATGCGCCGTACCCCAATACCACTTCTGTCTGTTCGTTGGCAAACCCTTGCACCATTTCGCGTATCCAGTAAGGCGATTCGGGTCGGCAATCGGCATCGGTGAGCAAGATATAGTCATAGTTGGCTGCTTTCACGCCGATAGTGAGTGCAAGTTTCTTGCTGCTGATGACCCTTGCATCTTTGGGTACGAAAGTGATATAGAGATGGTTGCACTGTTGTGCGTAGCGTTCGAGGATGAGCTGTGTATCATCTTCCGAACCATCATTGACCACAATCACCTCATAGCAGGGATAATCTTGTGTGAGTAGGGTGTGCAGATAGTCCTGCAAGTTGGTTTGTTCGTTGCGTGCGCAAACAATGACGCTCACTTTGGGAGTGAAGTACTTGTTGGGTGGGTTTTTGCGTTGCTTGCGGCTGACCACAGTCATATATCGAAGATAGAAATAGCATTGGTAGCACAACATCAGTAGCAGTGCAGCCAATAGTCCATAATCTATATACGTCAATACGAACGTCATGATGGTTTAATGCACGTTTGTGTGTAGCATTTGTTTGCTCAGGTAAGGTATTTTTTGAGCAACGATTTCTTTAGCCACCATACGACTAATCTCCACCGCACCCGTTTCGGTGAGGAGATATTCTCTTGGAGTAGTGTTGTTAGACACTTGTTTGTAGAACAATTGTGCATTATCTTTGCCCATATTATTGAGCCAATCTTCGGTGAGTTGGTAGAGGTCAATCAGGTCCACTTTTTTGAGTTGCGCCACTCGTCGAATCACGTCCACGTAGCCGCCATATCGATTTACCACTTTGTCATTCACGTAGAAGGGATGCGCGATAGGGGTGCAGAGAATCACTTTCATTTTATTGTCCTTGAGTTTCTCCACGACTGCGCTCAATTGTTCTACCAAGTCGGCTGTAGAAGAATACATACTGCCATACTCTTCGCGCAAGTCATTTTGTCCCACTTGCAGGATCACATAATCTCCCGAGGCACATTGTTCGATGATTTTATCCAAACGATTATTGATGAGTGTACGTGCGCTTTCGCCTGCTTGTGCAAAGTTGCGTACTTCCACATTTTTGGTAAAGCACTTTTCCAATTCTTCGCCCCACCCTCTCACGTCGGGGTTAGCGATGCTGTGTCGCGCCATAGAGGCATCACCCATGAGCACTAATGCTTTCTTTGCCATGCACAATGTGGGCAAAGAGAGTGCGATTGCCATGCAGAGTAAAATCTTTTTCATAATCCCAGTCTTTTAACTATAAACATTTTGACTTTCAACTAATCTTCATATACGAGGCACACGTTATCCACCCAGAGTGTGTTGCCTTCGTGCCCTTCGAATGCCTCCATCTTGCCAGAGGTGAGCACAATAACCATGTGTGTAGGTTCCAGAGTGGCGTCCCATCCTTCTTCCTGAATGAGTGTAATTTTACCACGACTATTCATAGCGCGTTCGAAGCCCTTGAAGCCCATGTACTCTTTGTACCATGGCTCGCCTGTAATATCGCCATAGTGGATAGGCACGCGATGTGCGTTCACCCACTCCTCTTGCGTTTGGGAGAATCGTTCGTAGCCTGTTCCTACGCGTATGGAATGTATCTTGCCTTTCTCATCCTCCCAGCGGTGTTGCAAGTAGATGTATGCTTCGGCTTCATCAATCTCGCCGTTCTCATACTCGCGTTTTTTAGGGGCTCCAAATCCTTTCGCATACCAATACCAACCTTCTTGCTCTATTACGCATTTATAGTCAAACATCAACGCAGATGGACGTTCTGTGAATGGAACACCAAAGTCGATATTCTGGTATGGGTCAGCAGCTGTGGTGATGGGTTCAATGTTACGACCCGTAAACAATGTACCCGAAACAAGTACTTGTATATCAATCATTTTGAACACCTTAACACTCAGCATATCCACATCAATTCGGCAGCATGTGCCACCGTCTTCGCGCGCTTCGGGCTGCATAGTGCCTGCC
>CALZHO010000118.1 GCA_945787425.1 uncultured Bacteroidales bacterium | reverse complement strand
AAGAGTCTGTTAATCAATTGGAAATGTGGATTGATGAGATGCAAGAGGATTTGTCCGAATTGCGTGAGTTTATTTTGCCAGGAGGAAGTGAGGCGGTGGCCCTTTGTCATGTGTGCCGCACAGTGGCGCGTCGTCTGGAGCGCAATGTGGTGGCATGGTGTGATGAGGAGGGCATGGATTTGCCTGAGCGGGTGGTTTGCTTCGTAAACAGGTTGAGTGATTATAGCTTTGTTTTGGCTCGTTGGGTGGGAAAAAAGCAAAAAATAGTACCTTTTGTTTGGAAAAAGTAGCAAATTTTACGAAAAATTTGCATATATAAGAACTTTTTACTAATTTTGCACGCTTAATTTAGTAAAAAGCGTTAGTAGCGCTGCGTTTTATTATGTATTGGACTTTAGAATTAGCTACAAAAATTGAAGATGCACCATGGCCAGCAACCAAAGATGAGTTGTTGGACTATGCTAATCGTATAGGCGCTCCGTTGGAGGTGATTGAGAATCTTCAGGAGATAGAGGATGATGAGGAAATATTTGAGTCAATCGAAGATATATGGCCTGATTATCCAACGAAAGATGACTTCTTCTTTGATGAAGAAGAATATTAATTCGTGCGAAAAAAAGTAAGATAGCACTGTGAAAAGATATATTGTATTACTTTGTGGTTTGTTGTGTGGCGTTGTGTTTGTTCGTGCGCAATTCGATCCGCAGATAGGGCAATATATGTTTATGCGGTCAGTTTATAATCCTGCGGCGGTAGGAGAAGGTGATTTGATGAGGGTGTATGGTAGTCATCGTATGCAGTTTACAGGCATTATGGATGCACCGATGACAACGAACTTCTCTTTCTCATCGCCCTTTGTCATTGGAAAGACCAGCCATGCGGCGGGTGTACGATTCATGAACGATCGGTTTGGACTTTTTTCAAATCAGAGTTTCTATGCAGAGTATGCCTATCGTATAAAGTTGGGCAAGGGCTACTTGAGTGTGGGGGCAGATTTGGGTTTTATCAACCTGAGTTTTGCGGTGGATAGTGTGAACCTCAAAGATGTAGCGGATTTGGTAAAAGACCATGCTTACCATAATGCTACAGATAATGCCCTCCCAGCAACCAGTGGGCAGAATGGAGTGTCTGGTATGGGATTTGATTTGGGTGTGGGAGTGTATTATTCTACCCCAATCTGGTGGGTTGGCGTGAGTTATGGTCACGTGACTCAGCCCAGATTGCAGTGGAGCGACAAGGCAGAGGTGAAGGTACGAGGCACATTTTATGCGGCAGGTGGTTATAATTGGCGTTTGCGTGACAAGAAATGGGTGTTGATGCCAAGCGCGATGGTGCAAACGGATTTTGCGGGTTGGGATGTGAACTTGACTATGTTGGCACAGTTGAATAACCGCTACCGTTTTGGATTGGGCTACCGAATAGCAGGTAGTGTGAACATCCTTTTGGGCATGGATATTATCAATGGATTGCAGGTGGGGTACACATATGAATTGCCTGCGAATGGTTTGATAAGAGAGAGCTACGGCTCGCATGAATTGTATTTGGCATATGGTTTCAATATCTTAAAGCCAAAACGAACGAACCGATATAAGAGCGTAAGGTATTTGTAAAGAGCATATTATAAAATAAATCATAAAGAAAATGAAAGTAACAAAAGTATTATTACCGGTAGTATTATTGTTAGGCATGGTAGCCTGCGGTACTCCTGCAGGTGAATTGGTAGGTGCATCTTCTGGTGCAGGCTTTATAGAGGCTAATCCATTTGGAATGGTGCTTGTTCGTAAGGGTTCGTTCTTGATGGGCTCTAATTCACAATCCGCCATATTCGGTCAAGCCGATAACAATGTGATGGTGACTGTGAATGCTTTCTGGATGGATGACACTGAGATTACGAATAGCGAGTATCGCCAGTTCGTGAATTGGGTACGCGATTCAATAGCATATTCGTTGTTGATTGCAGAGGAGGGAGCGGATAGTGAATTTGCTTTGCAATCAAAGTATCAATCTGATGACGAGAAAGTATTGATTAACTGGAGAAAACCTATTCCTTGGGGAAACCGTTTTATTCCTGATGAGCCAATGGCAGAGATTCTGTCTCCATTGTTCTATGATGAAGGTCGTGGTAATTTGAAGACAACTGTTTTGCGCTACAACTACACATGGAAGAATATTGATGAAGCTGTGAAGACAGCCAATCAATTTGACGTGGCTCGTGGTCGTTATCCTAAGGGCGCTACTGTTCGTGTAGATTCATTCTGGGTGGAAAATGATGAGATTTACTGCGAGACTATTGAGCGTCCGTTGCTTCAACCAAGCGATATTGTGACCAATGGTATCATTTGTGTATATCCAGATACAATGGTTTGGGCACGTGATTTTGAATATGCTTACAATGATCCTTTGTTGCATAGTTATTTCAGTGCTCCAGGATATGCGGAATATCCAGTGGTGGGTGTGACTTGGGAGCAAGCACATGCGTTCTGTCATTGGCGTACACAATTGTTGCGATCGCAACAGCATGTGATGGTGAACTCCTATCGTTTGCCAACGGAAGCAGAGTGGGAGTACGCTGCTCGTGGTGGTCGCAGCATGGCTATGTATCCTTGGGGTGATCGATATGCTCGCGATGCAGAGGGATGCTATATGGCTAACTTCAAACCATATAGAGGTTCATACCACAATGATACAGGTGTTGCTACTTTGCCAGTGGGACAATTCCAACCTAATGACTTCGGTTTGTACGATATGGCAGGGAATGTGGCAGAGGGGACAGCTTCTGCATACTCTACCTCTTCCAACATGAGTATTCATGATTTGAATCCAGAGTTTCCTTACATGGCTCGCAAAGAGGATCCTAATACCTTGAAGCGTAAAGTGATTAAAGGTGGTAGTTGGAAAGATATCAGTTACTATCTGCAATGCGGTGTACGCACCTATGAATATCAATACGAAGGTCGTTCGTATATTGGCTTCCGCTGTGTGCGTTCGTATATGGGACAATAATATGTAAATCAACAATATAGAACAACTAAAAATAATCAAAAATATGTCTAAAGAAATGAATCCTAACGAGAAAAAAGGTTTTGGTGCTCGTTTTATGGACTGGTATGGCTCATACCAAGGTAAACGTGTAGTAGGTATGGTGTATTCCATTGGCGCATCTGTCGTAATTATCGGTGCGTTGTTTAAGATTATGCACTTCCCAGGTGCAGGTGCTGTGTTGATGGTGGGTATGATCACCGAGGCCTTTTTGTTCCTGATTGGTTGCTTGGATAAACCACACCCAGAGTTCCACTGGCATGAGGTGTTCCCTCAATTGTTGGGTTATGGTACAGAGCCAGAATTGTTGAAGGAGATGCAATCTCGTCCAAAACCAACGTTGCTGGGCGGTGGCGTAGGTGCTACTGAAAGTGGTTCTGCAAATGTTCCTGCTTTGTCGGAGAAAGAGATGAGCGCATTGAAAGATGGAATAGCAGGTTTGGCAAAGACAGCAGTGCAATTGAACGAGTTGGGTAAGGTGGCTACGGCTACTACTCAATTGTCAGAGAAATTGGATGCGGCAGGTCAAGCTGCAGAACAATTTGTGGTTGCTGGCAAGGTGATTAGTGAAAAGAGCGAGGTGTTGGGCGCAACTTATAGCCAAGTGGCGGAGGATATGAAGAAAGTGGCTACAGGCACTAAGGAGTATGAGACTAAAGTGGCAGCTGTGGCTAAGCAATTGAATAGTTTGAATGCAGTATATGAGTTGCAAGTGAATGCTGTACAAGCGCAGGTAGAAGCATACAAGGCACAAGCAGAAAAAGTTAGCGGTGCTACTCAGCAAATTGAGGGCTTGACCTCTACTGTGAAGAAAATGACCGATGTATCCGCAGAGGCATTGAAGGCGCAAGAGGCATACGAAGCTGCTGCTAAGAAGTTGGCTGCTCAAGTGGCTGATTTGAACAAAGTTTATGGCAATATGCTCAACGCATTGTCTTAATATACAGTAGATTGTATTCACAATTAACGCAAATTACTTATTGACAAAGTATGAGTGGAGCAACTAACTGTCCGGAAACTCCGAGACAAAAGATGATAGGTATGATGTACCTGGTGTTGACCGCTATGTTGGCGCTCAACGTCAGTGCAGCTATCTTGAATGGA
>CALZHO010000117.1 GCA_945787425.1 uncultured Bacteroidales bacterium | reverse complement strand
ACGATGGTACGACCATTGCCACCGTGGCAGACATGCAAGACCTACTCTTTGTCGGTAGTATCGATGAGACAGAGGTCGGCAAACTACGCGAAGGCATGCGTATGGACTTGGTGATTGGTGCACTCAACGATCAACGCTTCAGCGCAACACTCGAATACATTGCCCCAAAGGGCACCGAGCAAAATGGTGCGATGATGTTCGAAATCAAAGGAGCTGCCACCATTCCCGATAGCGTAGTAATCCGCGCAGGGTATAGTGCCAATGCCGAGATTGTATTGGCAGAACGTGTGAACGTGCTCACTATTCCCGAATACACCGTAGAGATGGAAGGCGACAAGTCATATGTTCAACTCATCACCGATACTGCCACCCAAGCCACCGAGCGCCGAGAGATACGCACAGGTCTATCCGATGGACTGCAAATAGAGGTGCTTGATGGCGTGCAAGAAGGAGATATTATTCGTGGCAAACAAATCACACAATAAACTATGAAACAAATACTTATCATTTCTCTTTGCCTCCTCTCATTGGGCGTGCATGCCGAAGTATTTACATGGCAACAGTGTATTGACTCGGCGTTGCTCAATAGTCTGACTGTGCAGAAGCAGGGCAATCAATATGCTTCGCAACGCTTGCAATATACCCAGTCCAAAGCCGATATATCGCCGTCTATCAGTGGTTCGGCAGGACAGAGCTGGATATTCGGACGCTCAATTGGAGCGGACAATATCTATCACGCACAAAACTCATCGCAAACCACCTTCAATCTGGCTGCTAATATTGTGCTGTTCGATGGACTGCAAATGAAGTTCAATATCGACCAAGCACGCGCCAACATGCAGGCATCCGAAGCCAATATGCAAGCCATTCAGTCGCAAATCAAGATGAATATATCCACCATGTATTTGCAAGTGTTGCTCAGCAAAGAACTGCTCGCAGTAGCTGAGAACCAGCTGGCTGATACACGCATGAAGTTGCAACGCGATTCAGCATTGGTGGCTATCAACCGTTTGCCTGCAGGCGAACTCTACACGCTGCAAGCGCAAGCTGCTCGCGAGGAGTTGGAAGTCACGCAACGCCAAAACAACCTGCAACTATCGCTCTTGGACTTAGCACAAGCCATTGAGTTGCAAGATATTACCCATTTCGACATTGCTACTCCAAGCCAAGAAGAATTGTCAGGGGGATTGCTACCCAACAACGAAGAAGTGTATCAAATCGCCCTGCAATCTCGCCCAGAGATCAAGGCATTGGAATACACGATTCAAGCCCACGAGAGCGCCCTCAAAGGCACCAAGTCCGCCTATTCGCCGACGCTCTCTGCGGGGGCTAATGTCGGAACGGGCTACTACGATATGCAAGGGGCTGATAATACTACTTTCGGCACCCAAATGAGAGACAACTTCAGCGCATCGGTGGGCTTAAATCTGCATGTACCTATCTACGACAAGATGCAGACCTCCACTCGTGTGAAGCAACAGAAACTGGCATTGGAGAATGCGCGTCTGGATTTAGAGCAACAGAAGAAAGACTTGCGCAAGGAGATTGACCAAGCGTACTACAACGCTCGCAATGCCAGCATTGAGCAATCGGCATCCGAGAAAGCCGAGCAATCTACCGCAGAAGCCCTACGCTACACCACGCAGAAATACGAGGCCGGACGTTGCTCACTATATGAGTACCAAGAGGCACGCAACAACTACTTGCAGGCACAATCCATACGCCTCCAAGCGCAATACAACTACCTCTTCCGTCTGCGTATCCTGCAATACTACCAAGGGGTGTTGTGATAGTCATTGCACGAAATATTTGCCTATCTCAAAAAATTATAGTACCTTTGTGCGCTAAAATGATAAAAACAATATTAAACACACCAAGTTATATGAAAAGAGTATTAATCAGTTTGATTTGTGTCTGCTTCGCTTTTGCGGCATGGGCACAGAATGATGATTTCGTACAGTACCAATTGGACAATGGTTTGACCGTTTACTTATGGGAAGACCATGACCAACCCGATGTGCAGGGTTGGACTGTCACCCGCGCGGGTTCCATTGATGAGCCTGCTGATGCAACTGGTCTGGCACACTACCTCGAGCACATGCTCTTCAAAGGTACCGACCGCATTTGTGCACTTGATTGGGCAAAAGAGAAACCGCTTTACGAGCAAATCATTGCCCTCTACGATACACTGGCACTCACCACCGATGCCCAAGCGCGCGAGGCGGTGCAACTGCGCATCAACGAAGTGTCGCGCGAAGCTGCGCAATATGCTGCTACGGATGAATTCTCCAACCTAATTCAGGGTATTGGTGGCGAAGGCCTGAATGCCTTTACTGCATACGATGTAACCTGCTTTATGAACTCCTTCCCAGCTTACCAGATGGAGCGTTGGCTCACGTTGTATGCCGACCGCTTGACCAATCCTGTGTTCCGCAGCTTCCAAGCCGAACTTGAGAATGTGTTTGAGGAATACAATATGTACCTTGATGACAACTCCACTCACGTGCGCAACTTTATCTTTGGCAAACTCTATGAGGGACATGCCTACGCACGCGACATCATCGGCTATCCAGAGGACCTGAAGAACCCTAAACTGCGCAAACTCATCGACTTCTACCATACATGGTATGTGCCTAACAATATGGCACTCATCTTAGTGGGTGATTTTGAGATTGAGACTACTAAACCATTGATTGAGAAGACCTTTGGCAAACTGCAATCACGCCCTCTGCCTGAGCGCACCAAGTACCCTACTACTGCCTTCACTCAGGATGAACGCTATACCGCCAAACTGGGCTATATGCCAGAGCTAAATATTGCGTACAACGGTGTGGCTGTGGGCGATAAAGATGAACTGACATTGAATTTTGTAGCTAATCTGCTCTCCAACTCCATGCAGATTGGTTTGCTTGACCAACTGACATTGGACAACAAACTCATGTATGCCGTAGCCGCCAACGATATGCGCCGCGACCAAGGTCGCTTCCTCGTGGTGGCAGTGCCATACATGGATGCTCAAACGCAAACCTATACTTCGCTCAAAGAAACGGAGGAATTGGTAATGAAAGAGATACAGAAACTGGTGGATGGCGACATTGACCCCGAGTTGGTGGAGATGGTGCGCCAGAACTTCTACCAAGAGTTTGACCGCACAATGGAGTACCCTCAGATGAAAGTATCGCTGCTCTACAACGCTTTTGCTTATCAACAATCGGTAGAGGAGATCCTGCGCGAGAAAGAGTTGGTGGCTGCTATCACAATGGACGACCTCAAGCGCGTAGCAAAGCAGTATTTGGGTGCGCCAAAGAAAGTGTTTGAGATTGAGGAGGGTACACCTAAAAAAGACAAACTGCCCAAACCAAAAATCCAATCACTGGAGTCGCCAAAGGGCGAATCGGAGTATGCTGAGTACATCGAAACAATACCTGCGGGTAAACTCACTCCTACCTTCATTGATTTCTCAGACATTGACCAAGACCGCTTCTACGAGGGTGTGAGCGTATATTGCACACCAAACACCAAGAACCATATCTTCTCACTCCGTTTGAAATATGGTGTGGGTACATACGAGCTGCCACTATTGGAGTATGCTGCATCGCTAATGAATATGTCGGGTATCAAGGGTACACCAGGCATCAAGCCAGCAGAGTTCCGCGCTAACCTCGCTAAGTTGGGCGGCAAATGCAGTTACGCAGTATCGGAAGGATACTTCTATGTAGATATTGAAGGCAACGAAGAAAACTTAGAGAAGATTGTGGAGATGGTTAATCTGCATATGATGTTCCCTAACTTCGAGTCGGAGAACGATATGCTAATCAACAATATCAAGGGTCAAGTATATTCAGCGCGCCAAGTGGAGCAACGCAACACCGACATTGTGGCAGATGCGGCTTTCGACTATGTACGTTATGGCGAAAACTCTCCATACATCAAGCGTCCTGCGTTGATGGAAGAGGTGCTGCAAATGACTCCTTCGCAACTCGAAGGTGTGTTGCACCAAGTGCAAAACTACGAGTTGGAGATTCACTACGCAGGTGCGTTGCCAGCGTTGGATGTGAAGAATATCCTCTATACCAAACTTTCACTCAACCAGCATGTGCGCCCAACCAAATCACCTGTGGAGCGTCCTGTTGTGCCTATCACAGAGGATAAGAT
>CALZHO010000116.1 GCA_945787425.1 uncultured Bacteroidales bacterium | reverse complement strand
TCACGAGAATAATTTCGTAGTCCTCGGTGATAGTGCTCACACTTTGCATAATGCGCTCTACCAACATGTGCACCATCTTCTCAGCACGATAGACGGGGGATACGATTGATATTTTGATATTATCAGTCATTCTTTTTTTAAGCTTTTTCTACAATATAAATTTCTTGTTGTTGGGTAACCAACATCTATTGTTTCTGGAGTTCCTACGTTGTATACATCAAACTCATTTGGCCATCCCCATCCAATCTCACGCATAGCATCGCCGGATACAGTGATATCATAATCATTAATGAATATGAAATCAGGGCATAATAAATTATCTCTCCTTGCATTTGACACAAAATCCATTGGTTGGAAATAATTAGCGCAGTTAACCCCACCTAAATAGCATACTGTCATCATACCTAATTGTGTAGAATAGACTACCGACTTTGCTGGTTGAAAATTATATTGCGCCATAATGCTATCACACAAATCAAAATGCTTTTGTTGTTGTTCTGTTAGGTGCATATTTTTTAATACACCCTGTTTTACTTCATGCGTTTGTGAGTTTATGGATGCTATTGTATTGGGTAATGCATGAAAAGACAATAGTACAACAACAAATACAGATACTATCATCCTTAATGGCACGTTGTCTTTATTCCAACCTAATCTACATAATAGTATTGCCCATGGCAACATAAAATGCGCCATTTTTCCGCCAAGATATGTATTTGTTCCGATAGACAATAAAACGGGAGAAAATATCAAGAACAAATTTAACCAAGTATCAAAATTCAAGACATTTATTTTAACATCTTCTTTCGATTTATCATACAACAAAACCAGCCACATTACACTCATTACCATAGGAGTCGTGATTTGAGGTTTTATTTGATATTTGACATAAATCAAAAGAATCACTATAAAAAATATGTTGGCTATCCATTTGGTTGAAAACTCAGAGATTTTATTCGAGATAAATACACATCCCAATATTACAATACAGCACAACCCCCAATCTCGAACAAACAATATAAATTTTGTCAAGAATGATAGAGGGTCATATCCTCGTTGTAATGTCGTCACTGTAGTTGCAACTTTAGCCATTTCGTGAAATACTAAAGATAAGTCCGCCACAAAACAATGAACTATTAATAGCCCCATACAAAATCCAAATAATACGAATAAAACATATTTAGTAATTATCGTCCATTGTTTCCAATTCTTAATCAATAACAATATAAATAAACATGCCAAAAGTAAAACAGCAGAAGGTAAAATACAAAATATGCCCAACATACCAAACACGCCTATAAGGATACACCAAACTATATTCCAACGCAAATTATCAGTTAGCAGAACTCTTGTTCCTAACGCAGTTGTAGTGCACAAAAAAAACTTTGCCAACTCATTAGCACACACAACGATTCCTCCTAAACTCGGAACCACCAATAGCAAACAAATAATGAGATATCCAATAGTTTGTGAACGTCTACAACCAAATAAGTTATATGTCAAAAGAAAGAAGATAAAAGCACTGAATAACTCTACAATCAAGCCCACCAATCGTAAATTAAATATCGTGCCACAGCACACATCTCCAAATGCAGCAGCAATGAAATTTGGACCAAGCGACATACCATTTATAGTTCCCGCGCATGCACTTTGCTGACTCAAAAAAAGGAAACCTTCATCAAAAATGGAATCAACATTATAGTTCAACCCTACAAATGACAATATCACATTAAGCAAAACACCAAATGTCAAAATCGAATATGAAATTATCAAATCCTTTTTCATTCCTTTGTTTTATATCTTATCCAGTATTTGAATTATACAAACTTCCTTTTTCCGCGCAAAGGTACGGATTTTTTTTGAGATACGCAAGAGTAGGCGCGATTTTATGGGAAAAATGTGCAAATTTGAAGCTATTTTAAGGATTTTTTACATCAAAACGAAAAAAAATTAACAATTTCTTGCTTGAACACAAAAAAAGTAGTACCTTTGTGCGAAACAATAATAACCTGAATTTCTATATGCCATGGATTTTATAGTATTTAAGTATGAGTTTAATAAAAATTCACAAACTCAATTATTCAAAAAAGAAACAGACGAACATGTAGATGAAGAGTTCATCCGCAAAGAATGGGGAAAAATCCTACAAGCTCTACACCCGCTACCACTCACAAAAAAAAGCAAAGGTGAATGGGTAGCACTAAAGGCCCATGTACAGGTCTATTCTGAAGACATAGCCGTACTTGCTGTTCATAATATTACCAATGTGAAACAATGGGAGGAAATGGCTGATAAACCGACAGAATTAGAATCTTATCCACATTGCTGTGTGATAATTGACAACAGAAAACAGGTGCAACAAATCCTCGTAGAGAAATCCTCTTCATTCAGTAGCAAACCAGATTTGGCCATGTGGATGGTGCATGATTTTATAGCACAAACATTTGATACATACGGATTCACAGTATCAATAAAGGCCAAGTTCTATGCTGGAGACGCATGGAACTTCATTGACGACCAAGCCAAAAGAGGACATCGTATCACGTTTATGGGATTCAGAATTGGTGCCGCAGATCAAGCTGATTCTACAGCAAAGGAAGCCGAACTGATAAAAGCAATGCTTACATGGAAGCAAATCACAGGGGCTGCTCTCGCTGATTTCAAAATACAAACCTCATCAACAGAAAGCGGATTGCAGCTGCAGAGAGCTAATCACGATTGCGAAGCGCTATTCAATGTGATAGCGAGAAACGGATATACACTCAATATACATTCTTCGAACGGAGAGAAATTTCAAAACACCAAAGCCACCAAGGCATGTTTTGCCATCAATCCGTTATCTATATCCGCCTTCTGTGAAGGGCGAACTTCTTCCGATGACATTAACCTGATCAAACGATTGGACGAAATCCGAAATATAAAAGGAGAATATAAAGATGAACCTGTTTCCAAAGGACGCAAAAAGTCCACTACCTAAATTGCTGGATATTTGGCGAAAGGATCAGATAGAGCAAATAGGCGTTTTGCGCAATATCCCTATTGACGAGATAGAAGACTTGACCCTCCTTCTATATCATGCTATTGCTTGTGCTGATTGCGACTATTGTGAGGAGAAAGCAATAAGCACCCCTAAGGTATGTTACAATCACTTAGCGGAGTTGTGCGATTGTAACGAACAGACTGCTTATAAACATTATACCGCTATGATATGCGAAATCATCATGCTTTGTTTGCAACTAAGCGGTTCCATAAAAGAAAGCCATGCTATTGGTTTTTTGTCACATGCTTTAAAAGAATATCCAAATGTGAAGACCAGTATGTGGGATTTTGTCAATCAGTTGGGCTTAAAACCTTTTCAAGAATGGGTAAAAGGAGGTTGTCGTCCTTCTGGTTATGTGGATAAAAAGACCATTTCATATACAATCCCCACGCAATTACAATTACCAAAACAAGATGACTATGTAGAAGTGCTTGCATATATTAAGAATAGAGGGTGCAAAGATTCCAGTTTCAACGAACAACTAAA
This sequence comes from uncultured Bacteroidales bacterium, assembly GCA_945787425.1. Classification (GTDB taxonomy): domain Bacteria; phylum Bacteroidota; class Bacteroidia; order Bacteroidales; family Paludibacteraceae; genus Colicola. Next base: position 633 of record CALZHO010000116.1, on the reverse strand, counting down.
AAGATTCCATACAGAACGAGAGTTATGTGCGTTTCTAACCAATGAAATTGGTTGGGTAGTAGAGGCAAATAGTTATAACAAGGCAAAAAATCGCCAACAAAAAAAGCAAAACGAAAAAAAGGACAAAAAGGACAAATAAAAAGGACATATGTCCTCGCTGGAGTTCCACAAAAGCACTACCTTTGCACCGTGATTCAGAAATGAGTCGCGGTGCTTTGTTTTAGAAAGCATCTAACATAAAATAATAACAGCGAAAGTTTGTTTTGGACTTGTGCGCACATGAATCGATTCTACAAAACAAGCCAAGCACCATTCTTTCGCAAAAATGAAAAAACAAAATCACACCCCCGCCAGGACGGGGGAGCTCAGCAACCAGTATCATAACCAAGAAGCAAAGAACTGCATCCTTATCTGCATCTTCTGTGCTGACCCGATCACGCAACAGCGGGCTATACACCTGCTCCATCGCGACATGGGTTCGCAGCTATTGCATATCATGCAAGAGCGCAATGTCGTCTGCGTACAACTGCGCACACTCGAAACCTTCTCGCCCTCCGAGTGTCTATCGCTGTATCACTACCATCTGCAACGCTCGCTCGGCACAAAGGCCCAAGTGTGGCTCTCCACGAAAGG
>CALZHO010000115.1 GCA_945787425.1 uncultured Bacteroidales bacterium | reverse complement strand
CCATATGGGCAATCCGAAGATGGCTGCAGCATGGAACGAAGGTAATGAGATTTGCCGTCAGCTTCGCCTCAACCGCACTATTCCAGGTATCACAGGCGAGTGCTATTTCCCATCGAATGTATTGCTGAAGAACCATCACAACTTGGTGGATAGCTTGCAACAAGTGTTCTATCCAACCTACGTGTCTGCTCCACGCAAGTAAGTAGCCCCCTCCAACTCCCCCTAAAAGGGGGAGGATAGCAAAGATAATAAAAGACGAGGATTTGCTCCTCGTCTTTTATATATACCGAGCCTTTAAACTCTCAACTGTAGGCGTAGCCGTCCTCTAAACTTGCAGCTTGCTGCAACGCTTTACTTATACAAGAATCGCTTGATGCTCTTCTTCGGTGTCTTCTCAAATGGTTCTTGTTTCACCTCAATATCATGAACGTGCGAGTAGGATGGGAGCAAGTCGTTGAGTTTCTTGAGGTTCTTTTTCATCATGCGCTCCACCTCAGCGAGTGAGAAACCTTTGGTTGCCTCTTCGTCAGGGAATACCAAACCGATGAGTTTGCCCTCGCGCTCTACGACAATTGACTCAGCAACACCCTGTTGGTTATTGAGTTTGTCTTCAATCTCTTCGGGATAAATATTTTGTCCACTTGCTCCGAGGAACATACTCTTGATACGACCGCGGATAAAGATGTTCTGCTTCTTATCCATATAGCCAAGATCGCCTGTGCGCAACCAGCCGTCTTCGGTGAACGCAGCTTTAGTGGCCTCTTCGTTCTTGTAGTAACCCATCATCACATTTTCACCACGAACCAATATCTCGCCTTCGCCCTTCTCGTTGGGATTATCAATCTTGGCTTCCATACCAGACACTGGCGCACCACAACTGCGACGCTTGAAGTACTTAGGTGGCAAACCGCTGACCAGTGGTCCACACTCCGTCATACCAAAACCGATAGTCAATGGGAAATTGACATCCATCAAGCATTTCTCTACGATTGGATTCATCGCTGCGCCACCGCATAGGAAATAACGCACTTGACCGCCAAACGCCTTTACAAGCGACTTCTTTACCACCGCACGCACGATATTCATGATACCAGGGGTGTACCAGCAGAACTTAAACGACAACTTGCTCAATAGCGGGTCCAATTTCTTCTGATAGATTTTCTCAATCACCAATGGCACTGTTGCCACCAAATATGGATGCACATCCGCCATTGCTTTGAGCAGAATGCTTGGGGTAGGGGCTTTGGTGAGATAGTAGATGGTTGCACCCGCACTGAACGGATACAAGAAATCAGCCAACTGACCGAACATGTGTGCCAAAGGCAACATGCTGACCACGCGCTGTCCTGGCTCTACGGGTAGGATATGCATACCATTCTCAGTGTTGTTGCTCAGCGAACGATGGCTAATCATCACGCCCTTAGGCGAACCCGTACTACCTGAAGTGTAGTTAATCAATGCCAGCGAATCCAAATCTATCTCACCATCCCTAACGAGCGAGAAGAAAGTATTTTCTGTCAGTGTGGATGGCTCGCTCATTATGTGCTCTACATTGCCTTTGTATGGTTCTGCAAGATGGAGGAAAGAGAAGTCAGCCATTGACATAATCGCTACTAATTCAGGTAACTTTTGGTTTTGCAATTCACGCCATACGTATGGTCCTACGATGAGCATTTTGGCATCAGAGTGCTCCAGAAGTCGTGCCAGGTCTTCTGCTTTGAAATCTTGCAAGAGTGTTACTGCTACTGCCTTGTATGACATAATAGCCATGTAGGAAACGACCCAGTTGGAGCAGTTGCGACTGGCAATAGCTATCTTATCTCCAGGTTGAATACCCAGCAGGCGAAAGAGTTTGTGAAAGCGTTGCACTTGTTGTGCTACTTCGCCGTGGGTGTATTGTGTTTTCTCTCCGTAATCCACAAAGGCAACATCTCGCCAACGATTATGGATTACCTGATCCATATAATGTAAAAAATGGTTTTTCATAATTTATCTGTTCGCTATGCTCACGTTTTCTGCTTCGCGTTATCTGTCGCTTTGCGACGTTGTCTGCTTTGCGTTTTCTGCTTCGCGTTTCCTGTTGCTTTGCGACGTTGTCTGCTTTGCGTTGTGTGCTTCGCGTTAATTAATTTGTTAATTTTTAAATTCATTCAGAACATCCTCCCTCGTCACTTCATCCCCAATGAGTTCTGTAGGTCGGTAAGGCACCCCCTCAGGTGCGTGTGCCGCATCAAATGTAAAATATGTGCAGGTACACTCTGCCAAAATCTCCCCGTCTGCACTACGTATCTCGCCATCTACAATGGCAATATTGCGCTTCATCTCACGCAAACGCGCACGCAATTCTATATATTTCTGGCGTATCACTACTGGTTTGCGAAAACGCGTCTCCATCTTGGCCGTCACACCCGACGCCTGCAACTTATGAAAGACCAGCCAACCGCATACCTCATCCAATAGCACCGACTGCACACCTCCATGCAGCGTGTTATCCCACGATTGATAGCGAGCCGATGGATGCCATAGGCACACCACATCATCCCCCTCCTCGTAAAACTTCATCTGCAAACCAAAAGGATTATCTGGACAACAACCAAAACAATGATAACCCTCTGCTCCTATCCACGGATTCTTTATCAGTCGCATAATTACTTATTCAATTTCTCTTTGCACTGCTCTATCGTCATTCTAACCGCATGATGATTCCACTGCTCATACTCCACAGCCGAAAGACGGTACAAACTATCTGCTTTTTCCAAATATTCCAATGCCTTCTTCTTGCTGCCAAAGGGGTTATAGAACTCCACATTCCCCATCATCGCCATGACAAAGGCATCTTCGCTATCCAACTCCGCAGCCCGCTTGATACTGGCAAAAAGTTGCTTCGCGTAGCTCATGAGATGCACCTTATCCAGTGCCATCTTATAGGTATAAACACTGGTCAAATAGGCATTATACCTTGCTTCTGACAAGTTGGATTTCAGTGCCTCCAGATGTTGCTCATAGCGCGCCAGCATCGCTGTAGCATCTACCGTATCTTGTCCCAAAGCCACAGCCGTGTAGCCATACTCATAGTTGAGCAATTGCTTTTGCTCCTCCACCGACATACTATCCCACTGAGCCGAAGCAATATACTCCCCCCACAAACTCACATCCTGATTCAGATACGCCTGATACAACTGATGGTTCGAGTACTGCGCTCGGCACATACCCGAAACCATCAATAGTATTAGCAATGCTAATTTTTTCACGCTTGCTCCAGCATCAATGTGCGAGTAGGTTGGTCGCAAACCTCTGCTGGTCCGTAGTATTGGATAGGACCTGGGTAGATGTAGCTGAGTTGTGGGTCAGCCCAATCAGCACGGTGAGCAGCCAAGTACTTGAATGGCGCACCGTTGAGATCAACCAATGCCTTTTGAATCACTGGTTTCATCTTACCGTGGCGACGCTCCATATTCATCATCATGGTTACTGGCACGCCACCAGCCACCCACTCGGTAGCAGGTTTGGTAAGGTTCTTCACCAATGCCATATAACCCGTCTTACCTGCTGCAATCAAATGCGCAGCAGTATTACCGAGGCTATAGCAGTAGTCCGCATCGAAATTACTTGGCATTGCGCAGCGGCCTTCGTAACCAAAGAAGTGGTTCAATGCAGAGAATTTGCCCTTGTATGTACCCGCAGCCTTGAGTTGAGCCAAACGCTTTTGTACCATCTCGATGAGGAGTTTCTCGGTCTCGATTTGGCTCACCATCACATTGCCGTGAGGGTCACGATCGAGGGTCAATTGCTTAGCAATACCCTTTGGCAAACTGCGATAGAGTTCGCATGAAGCAGGAGTGAGCATTGACTTCACATACTCGCGCTTAGCGTCGTCGCCCTCAAGAGCAGCAAACTCCTCGTTATCAGCCAACATGTCGTTGAGCTCTTGGATGAGCACACGCATAGCTGGGATAAACTCAATCAATCCCTCTGGGATAAGGATAGTACCGAAGTTGAGTCCCGCATTAGCACGCTCTACAATCACCTCTACGATTTGCTCTACTACATCATTGAGAGTCATATTCTTTGCCTCTACTTCCTCAGAGATCAGGCATACGTTTGGTTGGGCTTGCAATGCGCACTCCAATGCGATATGGCTGGCAGAGCGACCCATGAGGCGGATGAAGTGCCAGTATTT
>CALZHO010000114.1 GCA_945787425.1 uncultured Bacteroidales bacterium | reverse complement strand
TGCTACGTTCCATGCGTATGGCAACTCAGTCTCACAGATTTCTACTGGGATTGCAGCCAAAGTAGTCTCAGTGGCTGTATTTACGGTCAATGTTAATGTATATCTATCAACCACGCAACCGCAATCATTCGTTACCTCATAAACATCGGTCATCGATGCTGTTGGGGTATAAGACATACCGTTAGCAGCCCATGTGTAAGATTCGCCCTCGCAAATAGTCTCATTGGTTGAGTGCTCATTTGCAACGATTGGCTCTACGGTCAAATTAATAGTGGTGTTGATAACGAAGTCACAACCTGCCTCTACCTTCAAGGTCATTGTATGCTCTGTTGCATTGCAATCCAATGTAGCATCGGCACCAGCAGTCCACTCTACGTTCACTACATCAGCAATTGCCTCTGTGTCGTTCAACTCGTAGTATGCTTTGATTGCCTCAATTGTACCTGCTACATCTACTGTGCAACCAGGGTTCAATGTAGGCAAAGCACCTGGGATGGTAGCCAACAGGTCCTCTGTCATTACTTGAGGAGCTACGGTTGGAGTGATTACGAAAGTATAGATGCTATCGCATGCCAAATCAGTAATCACAGTATCATTCCATGTTTGGGTCGCTGCAATCAACGAACTGATAACATGTCCCTTACCTGTAATAGGATCTACATATGTATCACCATCGCAAACAGAACCTGTAATAGTTGTGTATTCGTAGCAACACTTAACAGTAGCAGTCAATTTGCCTGTGGTGATGTGTACATATACATAATCTATTACACCTGCCATATCCAAATCATTTTGTGTAATGATAGCAGTTTTCTTAGCATTTGCACTGATTGTGTATGGTTTTGTGGTAGTCCATGGGTCTGATGGACATTCTACACCGTATTCTACAGTGATCGTGTTATCTTCAGAACCGTTCTCTACTACCAGTCTTACGTTGTCATCTAATGCTGTAATAGCATCTACATCCAAAATATACCACTTATCAGTATTAGCTTCCAACTGAATGGTAGTGCCACATTCTACCGTAAGAGGTTCTGCATTCTGACATGGCTCATCACAATTATTCACCTCCAAGTGCAAGCTGTAAATTACCTTACCGCACTCCAATACTTCTTCATATGTATAGTCACCTGCTGCAGTGTAAGCGGTACCGTGCCATGTGTAGGTCTCACCAGCGCAGATCGCTTTGTTCTCTACTGGCATGGTTGTATTATCATTGATGACAGTCAACTTCAAGGTGTTAATGGTAAGGTTGCAGCCATTCTCTACATTGTGTGTAAATTCATGAACACCCACTGCAAGATTGCTGTAGGTTACACCATTTACATCCCAAGTGTAAGCATCACCTTCACAGATTGTCTTGGTGAACTCTGCAGTTGTAGTATCGCAATGAACAGCATTCAATGTCAACTCCAATGCACCTACTGGGCAGATGTGCATGTAAATCACGTCGCCTGGATAAGCACCGTATTGATCCAATTTATCTTGAATGTCTGCTACGGTCATTACGTCCTTCTTCTCGTAGCCAGCAACGAAATCCTTCACTACCGCTACTACATCCTCGTCCACTGGGCAAACTACAGATACTTCGATATTGGCACTAACGGTCAAATCTGTTGTGTTGCGAACGGTGGCAATCAGGGTATCAAGAGCCAACAAATCGTCCACATTGATTGTGTACCATGCCTCTTTATCTACTACTACGGTTGTATTCCATGGGAATGCTACTGCACTCTCGCAAGACAGCGTACCGCAAAGATGTACACCCGTCTCAATATACATATACAAGGTGTCAATACCTGATGCATATTGTTGGATCAATACATATGGTATAGACTCTGTATTCAAGCCAACTCTCATTTTGCGAGCACGTGTAGCCATTGGTTTCACGTCATCGCAACTCTTGAATGCACTTACTGTCACCAAAGTATCTTTACCCAAATCGTTGTTGAGATTCAACTCCAAGTTCTTTTGAGCAGCATGAATACCATCCAAACCTACTTTGTACCAGCCATTTGGCAACTCGCTGAGATTATAGGTCTTGTTGTAATCCAATTCTACTGCAGCATCGCAACCTTCTGGAGTTACAATTGGTGTTTCTGGATCTACTACCAAATTACCCTTGCTCTTCACATTTACGTAGCAAGTGTTATCTTCTGGCAAGAATTTCTCATAGCGTTTAAGCAACTGTTTCAACTCGTCGATTGGCAAGTATTGTTTCAGTTTATTAACCACTTTTTGCAAATCATCTGTAGTAAAGTATTTCTCGCATCGGTCGAGCAACAACACTGCTCCGCCGCCCAAATAAGGGATATAGTCACCATATTGTTCCAGCAATTGTTTTGCTCTTGAGCTTGGGATATAATCACCATATTGGTCGAGCAAGCCCATCAATTGGTCATAAGATACATACTCCTTATGCGCTGCCAATTGCTTTTTCAAACTTGCGATAGAAATGTATTGCTCATAGTTCTCAATCATATCAATAATACCTGATACGGTGAGGTGAGCGCCATAGCGCTTGATCAACAGATCTATTTGACCGAATGGCACATATTTGCCATAACGACCCATCAGTTTCTCCAACTTGTTGAAGAATACGTAGGTGTCATAGTGACCGAGCAATTTTTCTGATTCGCTGTCATAAACATACTTGTTGTAGCGGTCGAGCAATGCCATTACCTCTTTGTATGAGAACTCTTTGATTAATTTCTCATTTGCAGGGATAGTCACAAACTTCTCCAAGCTAACCAATGCTGGACAAGTTGGAGATACTGCTATCTCAACCTCTACATCCATATCGTTTGCCAAGTTAGAGAGAGATACTACGATATTCTCGCCCTCTTGCAACTTCTCCAATGGATAATCCAGATTGACTTTGTACCACACATCTTGGTTTGCTTGAATTTGGAGTCCGTTGGCCTCCCAAGCTTGCCAATCGAAGTCAACAGCTGATGAGCATGCAGTCACGCTCACAGCATCCATATCCAAACCAAAAGCGAGGTCTTGGTCGCTATCCAAGTGCAAATAGAAGTCAGCCACATCTGCATCGATCCACTCGCGTACCTTATTTATTACGCGCGCGGGAATGCTCAACGACATATCTACGCCATTTGGCACTTTCACAGGAACGCGGTTCACAATACCATATTGGCAATCTACAGTCACACCTGCAGATAGGATTGCGGTCTTTGTACCATTGTTCTTGAAGGTCACACGAGCAGCATCGCCCATATTGTCGAGCAAACTCATTGGGAAATGATACCAGTGAGCACCTGCTTTGTGTGTATAGGTTTTACCTGACTCTACCAAAGTAGCTGCATTGCAGTCTGCTTGGTTAGATGCAGAAGCGTCTGCATCAATTGTTTCTGCAGTCAATTTCAACACGTCCTCAGCTTTCACACCTACATATAGGTGATCTACATACGTTGCTGCAAAAACGCTATAATCAATCACATGATCTACGCTCATGCCTGCTGGCACGGGTACAATCATTGGTACGGTCAATTCTGCTGGGCAGTTTACAGATACTACAGTCGCTACCCAAACAATTGATTGGGTTGGGTTGGTAAAGGTCAACTTCACATGTTTGCCATCATTCTTGATGGTAGTAATATCCAGATCATACCATGCAGCTTTGTTTGCCTCCACTTGCACGCCGTTGTTCCAGTCAAATGAAATCAAGTCTGTGCGCAAGCATGGGTTGGTAATGGCGTTGTTGACACCCAATCCAAATTCAAGTTCTTGGTCGCTATGTACTTCCAGATATATATCTTTGGAATCCACCTTATTGTATGTACCCTCAAAGCGAGAGAGAGCATCTACCAAGCGGCCCAAGAGATTTGGAGTCAAAGCACCTACTTCGAAGCCAGCTGGCACAGGGATGGTCAATCTCATACCTGGAGTATATTGGCAATCGTGTACCAAACCGATAGTCACGCGTGCTTTCTTATCGCTCTTGTTTGCCAGATATATACTTTGCTTTGCCGATTGGCTCTTGAGCAGATCCAACGAAAGCTTGTACCATTTTGTAGCACCAGCTTCATGGGTGTATGCTTGTCCGTGTACAGGATTGATGGCATTCTCACATGGTGTTGGGTCGGCTGCGATAGCATCTTTTACAGAAGATTTCAACTCAATATGCGAGTCGGTGCTTATACCTAAATAGATATGATCTTTTGGAGAGCGGA
>CALZHO010000113.1 GCA_945787425.1 uncultured Bacteroidales bacterium | reverse complement strand
CAGAGCAGTCGGTGAAGAATGTAGCCGCCATCTTGGAGGCAGCAGGCACGGACGCTGGCCATGTAGTGAAGACAACCGTCTTCCTCACCGACATGGCGAACTTCGCCACCCTGAATGAGGTGTACTCCACCCTCTTCAAAGCCCCCTTCCCTGCCCGCTCTGCCGTTGCCGTCGCCCAACTCCCCAAAGGCGGATTGGTGGAGATAGAAGTAGTAGCGGTACTGTAAAATTTTGAGGAAAATCCTATAAGGTGCGTAGCATTAGTAGGTCGGCATCAAATCAAAAAATAGTGCGACAATGGTGCAATATGCTTCACACAACAAATTGAACTAATGAAAATACTGAAAAAGATATTTTTAAACGAGCATATTATCTTGGCTATAATTTTGCTCAATTCTGTTATCATTTTTTTGCAAGAATGCAATATAAGTAATGTGTTTATCAACACTCTTGACATATTATGCACTCTTATTTTCTTAGTTGAGATGATTGTTAAGCATATTGTTTATGGCTTCAAAGGATATTGGACGCAAGGTTGGAATAGATTAGATGGCACTTTGGTTATTCTATCTATTCCATCCGTCATTGCTGTTGTTATCCCTATCTCATACGCAACAAGTTTATCCACTTTATTGATACTTAGGTTACTACGCATTATTCGTTTCTTTCGCATTGTGCATTATTTCCCAAATTTTGGAGTAATTATGAAGAATTTTGGGAAAGCCATAAAAGATTGTGTGGGTGTTTTTGCAGGTTTTTTTGTTTTAATTATTATTATTGCGTTAATATCCTGTGCTATATTTAAGAATACTTCCCCAGAATACTTTGGGACTCCTCTTGATAGCATATATTCAATATTCCGCATATGTACAGGAGAAGGATGGAATGAGATACCAGATGCTATTGCAGCTCAGTCCACAATATTCACAGCGCGATTAGTTAGATTGTACTTTTGTATATTACTAATCATATGTAGCATTATCGGTTTATCTTTGGTTAATTCTATTTTCGTAGACGCGATGGTTAGTGATAATAATAATGCATTGGAAAAGCAAGTTAAGGAATTAACAACAAAGATTGATAACTTGTCAAAAATGATAAATAATAACTCTCAAAAATAGTAAATATGGAACTCAAAAATTCCCTTTCTCAATTAGCAAGTAGAGCTAGCCAATTGAAAGACAAACTCATGACAGAAGAAGCAACCAAGAATGCTTTAATTATGCCATTCTTACAAGCTTTAGGGTATGATGTATTTAATCCATTAGAAGTGGTCCCTGAGATGGATTGTGATATCAACAAAAAGAAAGGCGAAAAAATAGACTACGCGATTATCAAAGACGGAGAACCTATCATTGTTATAGAATGTAAACATTGGCAACAAGATTTAGATATTCATAAAGCACAATTATCTCGATATTTTGTTGCTACAAAAGCAAAATTTGGAATCTTAACCAATGGCATCGAGTATCGTGTATATACTGATTTAGTGAATCCTAATTTGATGGATGAAATTCCATTCTTAGTATTTGATATAGAACATCTACGCGATAGTCAAATTGAATCTATCAAAAAGTTCTCAAAAGAAGATTTTGACATCGAAAAGATTATGGGTTCTGCTAATGAACTCAAATATATGACAGAGTTGAAGAAACTGATTAAAGACATTATTGAAAACCCAACACCAGATTTCGTAAAATCTTTGGCTAAAAACATTTATTCGGGAAAATTCACAGAGAATGTTTTGACGCAATTTTCAGAACTAGTTAGGAAAGCTGCAGCTAGTTATATCAATGACCGTATTGCAGAAAGGCTAAATATAGCCGTAAAAACAGCAGAAGAGGATCAAAAGCAAACAGACACTCAAAAAGTGGAAATTCCGGGTTCTAAAAAGCAGGAAATAGTTACTACCCAAGAGGAACAAGAGGCATACTACACTATAAAAGCAATTTTAAGAGCAAAAGTAGCAGGCGAAAGGGTTTTCATGCGGGATGCGATGAGTTATTGTGCAATAATTTTGGATGATAATAATCGAAAGAATATATGCCGCCTATATTTCAACAATGAAAATAACCTTCGTATTGAATTTGTTGATGCAGACGGCAATTCCGAGCGCATCCACATTGATTCCATTGATGAAATTTATAACTACTCCGATCGTTTATTATCAATAGTAGAGCGTTATTTATAATATTTTGTCATATTGACATTTATGCTTTCAACCAGCGAACAACAGGAAATACTTAGGCGACGGACATTCGCCATTATCTCTCACCCCGATGCGGGAAAGACGACACTCACTGAGAAACTGCTTCTCTACGGAGGGGCTATTCATGTGGCAGGTGCCGTCAAGTCGAACAAGATACGCAAGACCGCTACCTCCGACTGGATGGAGATAGAGAAACAGCGCGGAATCTCCGTGGCGACCTCCGTCATGGGATTTGGCTACAAGTGTCAGAACACTACCACATCAAAGCGGTCTTTCAGCGCAGCAGTCAGACAGTGAAACAGTCTATCATATCAATATCCTTGATACCCCCGGACACCAAGACTTTGCAGAGGACACTTTCCGCACGCTGACTGCCGTGGATTCCGTGATTATTGTGATAGACGCTGCGAAGGGTGTGGAGACGCAGACGCGCCGATTGATGCAGGTATGCCGTATGCGCAAGACCCCTGTGATGGTCTTTATCAACAAGATGGACCGCGAGGGAAAAGACCCGTTCGACTTGCTGGACGAAGTGGAGCAGGAGTTGGGTATTCATGTGCGCCCGCTGAGTTGGCCTATCAACAGCGGACAACGCTTCAAAGGCGTGTACAACATCTTCCAATCGACCCTCGACCTCTACCAACCCGACAAGACGCATGTTACGGAATCGTTGCGCTTTGACGATGTGAACGACCCGCAGATAGCCGAACTCATCGGCGAGCAGGATGCAGAGAAATTGCAAGAAGACTTGGAGATGATAGAAGGCGTGTATAACCCCTTCTCCCATGCGGACTACCTCGCAGGTGAGTTGGCGCCCGTCTTCTTCGGCTCGGCACTCAACACCTTCGGCGTGAAGGAGTTATTAGAGTGCTTCGTGCGCATTGCCCCCTCGCCGCTCCCCGTGGAAGCCATGGAGCGGAAAGTGGAGCCGATGGAAGAAAAGTTCACGGGCTTCTGCTTTAAGATTCACGCGAACATGGACCCCAACCATCGTTCGTGCATTGCGTTCTTCAAGATTTGCAGCGGGAAGTTTGAGCGCAACACATATTACAAACATGTGCGCAAGAACCAGCAGATGCGCTTCTCCTCGCCTACCTGCTTTATGGCGCAGCGCAAAGAGACGGTGGATGAGGCATTCGCAGGCGACATCATCGGTCTGCCCGATACCGGCAACTTCAAGATAGGCGACACCCTGACGGCAGGCGAGGAACTGCATTTCAAGGGACTTCCCTCCTTCTCGCCGGAGATGTTCAAGTACATTGAGAACGCCGACCCCATGAAGCAGAAACAACTCGACAAGGGCGTGAACCAACTGATGGACGAGGGTGTGGCGCAACTCTTTGTCAGCCAGATGAACGGGCGCAAGATAATCGGCACCGTGGGGCAGTTGCAGTTTGAGGTGATACAGTACCGCTTGGAGCATGAGTACAACGCGAAATGTCGCTGGGAGCCGCTGCAGATGTACAAAGCCTGCTGGATAGAGAGCGACGACGAGGCAGAGTTGGAGATGTTCAAGAAGCGCAAGGCGCAGTATATGGCGTTCGACAAAGACGGTCGCGATGTCTTCATGGCAGACAGCGCATACGTGCTGCAAATGGCGCAGAACGACTACAAGCATATCAAGTTCCACTTCACCAGCGAGTTCTGACGCTCATATAATGAGAACATATAATTATTGCGAAAGAAACTTTTAACATTAATTATCGTGTAATTATTCGTTAATTATTACCGGAAACGCAATAACCATCACCGCAGCACTTCAATAGTTCCGTAACCGCCATTTCCGTAACCGCCATTTCGGAACTACAAAATAATAATCAAGCACTATGCAATTCTTTGATAGACAACGTGAAAAAGAGTGGTTGCAGACCACATTGAAGCAGTCGGAAACGAATGCACAATTCACTGTGTTATCCGGCAGGCGGCGTATCGGGAAGACTTCGTTGGTACTGCATGCGTATCAGGATATTCCATTCCTGTATTTCTTTGTTGCCAAAAAG
>CALZHO010000112.1 GCA_945787425.1 uncultured Bacteroidales bacterium | reverse complement strand
GGCATAGACTATGAGTGCATCGAACGTCTTTATCCCAAGCCCGACCCACTGCCCCAAGGCGAGTTGACCCTCGACGAACAGCCGCAAGAGCGCGAGACAACAATCCATATCTTCGGTCCCGACATGGGAAACAGTAAGAAACAGAAAGGCAAGACAGATACTCCTGCCCTCACCAAGTATGGACGCGACCTCACTGCACAGGCAAAGAACGGTGAACTGGACCCCGTCATTGGACGTCAGATAGAGATTGACCGCGTGATACAAATCCTGTCACGTCGCAAGAAAAACAACCCTATCCTCATTGGCGAACCTGGTGTGGGTAAGTCCGCCATCGTGGAGGGATTGGCACTGCGTATTGTAGCCAATGAGATTCCTGCCTTAGAGAACAAGCGCATCATCTCACTCGACATAGCTTCCATGGTGGCAGGCACCACCTACCGCGGTCAGTTTGAGGAGCGAATCAAGACTGTCATCAAAGAACTAAACGACCATCCAGAGATTATCCTCTTTATCGACGAGATACACACCCTTATGGGTGCAGGTAATGCTCAAGGTTCGTTGGATGCTGCCAATATCCTCAAACCTGCCTTGGCACGTGGCGAGGTACAATGTATTGGGGCAACGACCATCAACGAATACCGTACCAGCATTGAGAAAGATGGCGCATTGGAACGCCGATTCCAACAAGTGACCGTACAACCAACCACTGCAGACGAGACCTATACTATCCTTACACGATTGAGCGAAACGTATGGACAGTTTCACCATGTGCAATATACTCAGGAGGCCCTACGCGCGTGCGTAAACCTTACTGATAGATATATCACCGACCGCCAATTCCCCGACAAAGCCATTGATGCAATGGACGAAGTGGGTGCATGGAAAGGTGAGCGATTAGAGGCGAAAGGAGAGAGGCGAGAGATTACGGAGGCAGATGTGGCGCGCGTAGTGAGTCAGATGTCTGGCGTGCCCGTACAACGCGTGGCACAAGCCGAAGGCGAACAACTGCGACAGATGGGGAATGCCCTCAGTCAACGCGTGATTGGGCAAGAAGAAGCAGTACAGAAAGTAGTAAAAGCCATCCAACGCTCGCGTATGGGATTGCGTGACCCACGCAAACCTATCGGCACGTTCTTCCTACTCGGTCCGACAGGTGTCGGCAAAACACACTTGGCACAATGCCTCGCCGAGGAGATGTTTGGCAATCGAAACGCAATCATACGCTTTGACATGTCCGAGTACATGGAGAAGCATACTGTCAGTCTGCTGGTAGGAGCGCCTCCTGGCTATGTAGCACACGAAGATGGAGGTAAACTGACTGAAGCAGTACGGCGTAAGCCCTATTCGATTGTGCTATTTGATGAGATCGAGAAGGCGCACCCTGACATTTTCAATGTACTATTGCAAGTCATGGACGAAGGACGACTGACAGATCGTCAAGGGCACATCGTGGATTTCAAAAACACCATCATCATCCTCACCAGCAATGTAGGTACGCGCCAGCTGAGCGAGTTTGGTACTGGCATCGGATTTGGGGCTGATAGTCTGGACGATAAAGCGACGGAGCGTATGCTCACCAAGGCACTGCAACGCACCTTCCCGCCCGAGTTTGTCAATCGTCTGGATGACATTATCGTATTTCATCCGCTCAACGACGAGGCTTTGGCACAGATATTGTGGCTCGAACTGCGCCCCTTACAGGTACGTCTTGAGGCGATGGGGTATGGCTTGGAACTGAGTGAAGATACCCAACAGGAGATACTTCGCCTTGCACGCGACAAACAATATGGCGCGCGCCCACTTAAACGAGCTATACAAACACTAATAGAAGACCCGCTGACCGATAAGTTATTGGCTGGCGAAATAGAAAATAAAATCATAAAAATATACTTATGGCAAAAGAAATTACAGATGCTAACTTCCAAGAATTGTTGGCAGAGGGCAAACCCCTCGTGGTAGATTTTTGGGCTCCTTGGTGTGGCCCATGCAAGATGATTGCTCCTATTTTTGATGAATTGGCAGCAGAGTACGAAGGTCGTATCATAGCAGGTAAAGTGAATGTGGATGACAACGACGAGACATGTGCTGCATACGGCATTATGAACATCCCTACCATCCTCTTCTTTAAGGGTGGCGAGTTGGTTCATCGTCAAGTAGGTGCTATCCGCAAACCTGACTTGCAAAAGCTTTTTGAAGAACTTTTGTGATAATTTTACAGATTTATGCAAAAATATTTGCATAAATCAAAAAAAAGCAGTACTTTTGCACCCAAATTGCCTTTGTAGGCACGATTTTGTGTGCCTACATGGGTGATTTCGTGCATAGTCAGCGCAAAAAATACCGAGAAGCACGTGGCTTCAAGGTAAGAGCGGAGGCTTCGAGCGCCCAATGTCGCAAAGCGACAGTCATAGCGCGAGATTGCCGAACGCGAGGGTCTGGTAGCTCAGCTGGATAGAGCAACAGCCTTCTAAGCTGTGGGTCTCGGGTTCGAATCCCGACCGGATCACAAGGCAATGGTAATTGAGAATGATGAATTAAGAATTTTGAATTATGATTGCTTTTCATTATTAACTATTAATCATTAAAGTTAACTGTACTACATGCGTCAGTTAAAAATCACAAAATCAATCACCAATCGTGAATCGGCCTCACTTGACAAGTATTTGCAGGAGATTGGCCGTGAGCCGCTGATTCCCGTTGACGAAGAAGTAGAATTGGCCCGCAGAATCCGTAATGGAGATAGAGCCGCTTTGGAGAAATTGGTGAAAGCCAATCTCCGCTTCGTAGTTTCTGTAGCAAAACAGTACCAAAATCAAGGTTTGAGCCTTCCTGACCTTATTGACGAAGGCAACCTTGGGCTTATCAAAGCAGCAGAAAAATTTGATGAAACACGAGGCTTTAAGTTTATCTCCTATGCCGTATGGTGGATTCGCCAATCTATTCTTCAAGCCCTGGCAGAGCAATCACGTATCGTACGCCTTCCACTCAACCAGGTAGGTTCTCTCAACAAGATTAACAAGGCCTATCAGCGCTTTGAACAAGAACATGAGCGCAAGCCAAGTGCCGAAGAATTGGCAGAATTGTTGGACATACCTGTGGATAAGATTGCTGACACACTGAAGATGTCGGGTCGCCAAGTGAGTGTAGATGCGCCTTTTGTAGAGGGAGAAGACAATAGTCTGATAGACGTGATGGTCAATGAAGATTCTCCAAATGCCGACCACACATTGATCAACGAATCACTCTCTCGCGAGATTGACCGCGCATTGGCAACCCTGACCCCACGCGAGGCAGATATCATCCGTAAGTTCTTTGGTATTGGTGTACCAGAAAAAACATTGGAGGAGATTGGCATTGAGTTTCGCCTCACTCGTGAGCGTGTTCGCCAGATTAAAGAGAAAGCTATCCGCCGCTTGAAAGCAAGTTCGCGCAGCAGAATTCTCAAAACCTACTTAGGATAACAAACTAAAAAGACATACCTGCAACCATGTAAAAGGACTGCCCGAAAGCAGTCCTTTTTGTTTACTCTTTATTGGCAGAGCCAACGATTCACTGTCTTAGTCCAGATACAGAATCGCTGCCGATTGAGGAGCCACGCGAATAGTACCAGAAACAATAGCATCGTCATCCGCAGGGCATTTGCCGTCCACACATGCATAGCGGAACTCACCCTCTGGCAATGCCAATTTAGCGGCTTTCTCCTGACCATTCAGCACAACAACAATCGTTTTCCAAGTATCGCCTACTGCCTCGCCATTCAATTGGTACGCCACAACACCCTCTGGGGCATCCAAGAAATGTACATTCTGACGTACCAACTCAGCATCACCCATATGGAAAGCAGGGTGCGCCTTGCGCAGTGCAATCAGACCTTGATAGTAGCGGAAAAGATCGATATTCTTTGCCTTCAATGACCAGTCGATAGCGTTGATGTCATCAGGACTGCAATAGGAGTTGTGCACACCTTTCTTATCGCGTGCGATCTCCTCGCCACACCAGAGGAATGGCATACCTTGTGAGGTCAATACGGCAGTTTGCGCCAACTTGCTGAGGCGTTGCAACTCACCAGCACGCAGTTTCTTATTCGCTTTGAGGCGGTCAGTGAGCATCATATCATCGTGGCAAGACACATAGCTAATACATTGGGTAGGTTGCGCTGTCCATGCTTGTTTGGAATAATTCACCTTCTCCATATCCACTTCTGGGTGCTCAATACA
>CALZHO010000111.1 GCA_945787425.1 uncultured Bacteroidales bacterium | reverse complement strand
ATTCGAGACGTCTCTGCTTTTGTTCCTTCGCTTGCCATGCCTGCGTATGGTTCACGTTTTACATCCTCTATTTACGTGCGTGGCATCGGCTCCCGCGTCAACAGTCCGTCAATGGGTGTGTATGTTGACAACATCCCTCTGTCCAACAAAACAGCGTTCAACACCCATCTTTACCAGACCGACCGCGTTGACGTGTTGCGTGGTCCCCAGGGTACGCTCTATGGAATGAATGCAGAAGGCGGACTGGTAAGAATCTACTCTAAATCACCTTTTAGCCATCAGGGTACGGCATTGAAACTGGGATTGGGAACCGCCTTCTATCGTAATGTGGAAGTGGCACACTCCCAACAGTTAAGCTCCAAAGCAGCTTTCTCGTTGGCAGGGTTCTATCAAGGCACAAACGGATTCTATCGTAACACGCAGACCGACCGTTCTGCCGATAAGATGGATGAGGCTGGCGGTCGTTTCCGCCTGATGCTTCGTCCGTCAGCGCATTGGAACATTGATTTCATCAGTGACTACCAGTATGTTCGCCAGAACGCCAACCCTTATGGCGTGCTCCATCTGGACAACAACCGCGTAGATGCTCCTAGTCAGAACGAGCAAAGTTGCTATCAGCGCAATCTGTTGACCAACGGACTCCATATCCAATACTCAGGAGCAGGATTCATCATGCAAAGCACCACTTCCTGGCAGTTCTTGCGCGACCGTCTGCTGATGGATGCCGACTATTCGCCTTCCGACTTCTTCAAGGTCGATCAGCGTCAGTTGAGCAATTCGCTCAGTCAGGAGTTTACCATAAAGAGCGCCAATAAGAGCCGTTGGCACTGGACTAATGGTGTGTTTCTTGCCCATGAATGGTTGAAGACCACAGCCCCCAACACCTTCGGACAGGCATTCAGTCAGCAGATGGGCAGTAGAATCGGCAACATGATTTACGGACAGATCTTCCGTTCGCTGGCTGACCGCATGGGCGAAACGGCAGCTGCCGCCATGATTGAGCGATTAGGAGGTGTCCGTGTAAACATGGGATTGTGGGTGCCGAGTTCTTTCCATACTCCACAGTCCAATATCGGCATTTTCCATGAGTCGAATATTGAAATAGCCGAACACCTCACCGCTACCGTCGGTTTGCGATACGATTACAGCCGCAACAGTATTTCCTATGATACGAGCGGACAGGCCAACATGGACTTCAGTATCATGGGTTCGGCAGCGAAAGTCAAGATGGTTTCTCCATTTGTCAATCAGGAACATTCCTCGTTCCAACAGCTGTTGCCTAAGTTCGGACTGCTCTATCGATGGTCTAACGGAAGTAATATATATACCACTGTGACAAAAGGTTATCGTAGTGGAGGATTTAATATCCAACTCTTCAGCGACATTATTCAGAGCGATGTGCAGAACAATCTGCGCGTTGCTTTGCAACAAGCCATGGAGGCACGCAAGGATATTGAGGTCAATATCAGCCATACTGATGAGGAATATGCCACGTTGCTCGAAGGCATCCGCTTCAAACCAGAGGAGAGTTGGAACTACGAGGCAGGTGCCCACCTCAATCTCTTTGGTAACACCGTTCAGGCTGATTTAGCTGCATACTACATGCAGATTCGCAACCAACAACTCTCTGTGTTTAGCAGCGATTATGGCTATGGACGAAAAATGGTCAATGCAGGACGCAGTTACAGTTGTGGACTCGAACTGGCAGTACGCGGTCAGGCGCTGTCCGACCATTTGTCTTGGGCTGCCACTTATGCCTATACCCATGCCGCGTTCAAAGATTACACCACCAATGATAATGCGACAGGCGAAGCTGTTGACTATTGCGGCAAACGCGTGCCTTTTGTTCCCGAACATTCCTTCTCATTGCTTGCAGACTATCGTGTTGACCTTCATCACGACAATTTTAAGGCCATCATCTTCGGAGCCGACCTCAACGGACTCGGCAGCATCTATTGGGATGAAATGAATACTTACCAACAGCAAGTCTATGCGCTGCTGGGGGCTCATATCGGCGTGCAACTGGAATGCTGTCATGTCAATCTGTGGGCTCGCAATCTCACCAATACCCATTACAATACCTTCGCATTCCAAAGCAAAGCGACGGGAGAATCGCTGTATTTTGCACAGCGCGGTAACCCCTTCCAACTCGGAATCGATTTCGGTTGGAACTTTTAATCTCAATCGGTCCTTAGGGAAAAAGGTGATTAAACACACCGATGACCTAAGGACTGATTGCGCTTAGTTGCAAATGTGATACTAAAAATCGGTATTTATGTTAATATTGTTAAAATTAACGAAGATAATTAACGAATAAGTACCCCCATGTTTGTAATATCGCTAACTTTGCAGACATGAAGAAATCCACAATCTGGGCAATAGCCATTATCATGGGACTCTCGTTCCTGGTGCTGCTCTTCCTTCAGTTCTCTTATGCAGAAGAGATGATCAAGATGAAGAAGGAGCAGTTTGACGAGAGTGTCAACCGAAGTCTCTACCAAGCCTCGCGCAACTTAGAGATGAACGAGACGCTGAGGTATTTGGAAAAGGATGTCAACGAGACCGAGCGCCGGGCATTCCGACAGGATTCGGTGATGGTCGATGGACTGGACGGAACCATCAAGCACTCACATCAGTTCTCGGTAGCTACCGACGACGGAACAGTCTATTCTTCCTTCCAGATGAAATCGTTTGAGATGAAACCCGCTAGCGTACCCAAAGGCATGATCATCCGCAAAGACAAGAGTTCCATCTCCGAAGCTGCCAAATCCATGCAGGAGATTGTGCGCAAGCGCTATGTCTATCAGAAAGCCTTGTTGGACGAGGTGGTCTATAATATCCTTTATACCGCCAGCGACAAATCCCTCAAGGAACGTGTGAATTTCAAGATGCTCGACCAGGACATCCGTGCCGAGCTCCTCAACAACGGAGTGAATATTCCCTATCATTTCACCGTCTCTACCACCGACGGCCGTGAGGTATATCGCTGTCCTGACTATACTGACGAGGGAGAAGAGTACAACTATTCGCAGTTGCTCTTCCGCAACGACCCGCAGTCGAAGATGGGTCTGGTGAGAATCCACTTCCCTGAGATGAACAGCTACATCTTTTCATCGGTGCGCTTCATGATCCCGTCCATCATCTTTACCATCGTATTGCTCATCACCTTTATCTTTACCGTGGTGGTGATCTTCCGACAGAAACGCTATACTGAAATCAAAAACGATTTCATCAACAATATGACCCATGAGTTGAAGACACCTATTGCTTCCATCTCACTGGCTGCGCAGATGATGAACGACAATACCGTGACCAAGACAGAAGCCATGACCAAACATCTCGGTGGGGTGATTGCCGATGAGTCGAAACGCTTGCGTTTTTTGGTAGAAAAAGTATTGCAGATGTCGATGTTCGACAAGAAGAGCATCGTGTTCAAGAAGAAAGAACTCGACCTCAACGAGATGGTTGAGAATATCGCCTCTACCTTCTCATTGCGAGTGGAACATACAGGAGGAAAGATATTTACCGAGATAGAAGCGGTGGATTCAGCCATCTATGTGGATGAACTGCATTTCCAGAATGCCATTACCAACCTGATGGATAATGCCGTGAAATACCGCAAACCCGAAGAGCCGATCAATATCTTCATCCGCACATGGAACGATAACGACCGTCTGTACCTCTCCATACGCGACAACGGACAGGGCATCAAGCGCGAGAATATCAAAAAAGTTTTTGAGAAGTTCTACCGCGTGCATACGGGCAACAAACACGATGTGAAAGGCTTCGGTTTGGGACTGGCGTATGTCAAGAAGGTCATCGACCTGCATCAAGGCGAAATCAAATGTGAGAGCGAACTGGGCAAGGGTACTAAGTTTACCATCTCCCTCCCCGTGCTCCACGAACAATAAACAAGAATAAACAAAAATAGAATAATAACATCTAAACATTCATGATTATGGACGACAAACTGAAAATTCTTCTTTGCGAAGACGATGAAAACCTCGGAATGCTTTTGCGTGAGTATCTGGCAGCTAAAGGTTACCAGGCAGAACTCTGCCCCGATGGAGAGGTAGGCTACAAAGCTTTCCTTAAGACCAAATTCGATATTTGTGTACTCGATGTCATGATGCCGAAGAAAGACGGTTTTACTTTGGCACAGGAAATCCGTAGTGCCAACGCAGAGATCCCCATCATCTTCCTTACTGCAAAGACCCTCAAAGAGGACATCCTGCAAGGTTTCAAAATCGGTGCAGACG
>CALZHO010000110.1 GCA_945787425.1 uncultured Bacteroidales bacterium | reverse complement strand
CAACTGGTTGAGGGTCATGCGTTGCGCGTCTTTATACACCCTGACCTCTTGCAGGCAGATGATATCCGCATCCTGCTCGTTGAGATAAGCAAGCATCTGTTTGGCTTGCTGCTTATTGCCCATACAGAGCGCGTGGGTGTTGTAGGTTAGCACTTTCAGCGTATGCGAGAAATCCTGCTGCGGTTGCCTCCATTGGTGAGAAACAAAAAGGGATACTACCCCAATGAGCAGGAGTAGTATCACTATTTTTATCGTTCGCCAAAGATTGCGCATGCTTATTTAGGGTCGAGCGTTACGATTGGCACGAGCATCTCCTCCAAGGATATTCCTCCGTGCTGGAAGGTGTCGCGATAGAACTGTGCGTAGTGGTTGAAGTTGTTGGGGTACGCAAAGAAGTCCTCTCCCGTGCAGAAGACATAGCTGCTGCTGACATTGGGGCAGGGCAGTCCCACCTGTTTTGGGCGCGTAATCTCAAAGCAGTTCTTGGATTGGCAGTTGAGTGCTTTGCCCACTTTGTAGCGCAGGTTGGTGTTGGTGTTCTTGTCGCCAATAATCTGCACGGCATTCGTGACGCGCGTGGTGCCGTGGTCGGTGGTCAGCACCACTTTGTAGCCCAACGAAGCGATACGGCGGAACATCTCGGCTGTAGGCGAGTGGCGTAGCCAACTGAGTGTGAGACTGCGGTAGGCTGCCTCATCATTGGCGAGCTCGCGCATCATCTTGCTCTCGGTGCGGGAGTGGGATAGCATATCTATGAAATTGAGTACCACCACATTCAGCGGTGTCTGCAATCCCTTGAATTGCTTGGTAATCTTCTCGCAGAAGTCGCTCTCGTTGACCTTGAAATAGGAGTAGGTGTAGCGTTTGCGGAAGCGGTCGAGTTGGGTCTGAATGAGGTCTTTCTCGTTGTTGTTCTTGCTTTCTTCTTCATCCTCATCAATCCAAAGATGAGGGTACATCTCTTGTATCTGCAACGGACTGAGTCCCGCGAAAATAGCATTGCGCGCATACTGTGTGGCGGTAGGGAGGAGCGAGGTGTACATCTGTTCCTCCTTGACGGTAAACCACTCGGAAAGCAGCGGTTGGATAATCTTCCATTGGTCGTATCGGAAGTTGTCAATCACCACGAAGAACACTTTTTCGCCCTCGTCGAGCAGCGGGAAGATATATTTCTTCATCACATCTTGCGACAGGGTAGGGCGTGTGGCAGGATTAGCCCACCAGTTCTCGTAGTTCTTGGCGATAAACTTGGCGAAAGCCTTGTTGGCCTCGGTGAGCTGCATGCGTAGCATGTCGTGCATGGCGGAGTCCACCTTCTCCAACTCCAATTCCCAGCGGGTGAGGGTGCGCTCAATCGCCATCCATTCCTCGATGGTGTTGGCGGTGTCAATCATATAGGTGATGTCGGAGAACTCCTGACGGTAGGTGGTGTTGGTATGCTCCTCGACAATCTCACGTTGGTGGATGTGTTTCTTGAGGCAGAGCAGAATCTGGCTGGGATTGACGGGCTTGATGAGATAGTCGGCAATCTTCTGACCGATGGCTTGCTCCATGATATGCTCCTCTTCGGACTTGGTGATCATCACCACAGGCAGTGTGGGGTGTGCCTCCTTGATTTCTTGCAATGCTTCCAGACCCGATAGACCAGGCATGTTCTCATCCAAGAAAACAATATCGAATTGCTGTTCGCGACAAGCATCAATAGCATCTTGTCCGTTGTTCACTGGGGTTACTTCGTACCCCTTCTCTTGTAGGTAGATAATGTAAGGCTTCAGCAGATGAATCTCATCGTCCGCCCAAAGTATTCGGTTCATAGTTTCTCCATTTGTTTATTAGGTTTAACATATCTTCAGCCCAAGGGCTATCAAAGTGCATTCTTTCTCCCGTTCGGGGGTGAGTAAAGCCCAATGTCTTGGCGTGCAACACTTGTCGCGGACAGAGGGCAAAGCAGTTGTGTATGTACTGCTTGTATTTCTGCGTGGGCAAACCCTTCAGTACCTCCATGCCACCATATTTCTCATCAGCAAACAAAGGATGTCCAATACTCTTCATGTGTACACGTATCTGGTGCGTGCGCCCTGTTTCTAATCGACATTCCACCAGTGTTACATACGGAAAACGCTCCAGTACGCGCCAATGGGTAATGGCCTCTTTGGCGTTGGGATTCTCCTCTAAATCCCAGATACGGTATATCGTTCTATCGCGATTGTCGCGTGCCAACGCTCCTTCTATCGTACCACTCTCCTCGGTGAATGTTCCCCAAACGAGGGCGTTGTAGGTGCGTTCGGTGGTGTGGTCAAAGAACTGCTTGCCGAGGTGTGTCTTGGCTTCGGGTGTCTTGGCGATGAGCAGCAGTCCGCTGGTGTCTTTATCGATGCGGTGAACGAGACCGATATTGGGATCGTTGATGTCTAACTTGTCGCGGAAATGCCACGCCAGAGCATTGAGTAGGGTGTGTTCGTAGTTGCCGTGACCAGGGTGCACCACCATACCTGCGGGTTTGTTGATGACCAGCACATCATCGTCCTCATAGATGATTTCAAGGGGAATATCCTCGGGGTGAATGGTATAGTCGTGTGGCTCGTGGTCGAGCAGTACTTGGATGACGTCAAAGGGTTTGACCTTGTAGTTGCTGCTGACGGGCTTGCCATTGACCCAGATATTACCTGCATCGGCAGCGTTCTGGATACGATTGCGCGAAGTACCTGTCATGTGCTCTGCCAAGTACTTATCCACGCGCTGCGGTGTCTGACCTTTGTCCACCTCCGTGCGCCAGCGTTCCCATACCTCTTGATGCTCTATATCTAAGTCTGTATCTAAATTATACATTGTAAAGTCTAATAGTCAATTAGAAAAACTCTTCCTCATCTTGCTCATTATCAGCCGTTACGGTCTTTTCGATATCCATGGATAATTTGAGGTTTACACTGGTACCCTCCACAACAACCGTACCACTGGCAGGTTCTTGTGAATAGACGATATATTGGAGTTTGTTTTCTGCTGTAGGAGGAATATCGTATTGCACAATGCCGACCGTTAGGGTGTGTGAGAGCAACCATGAGCGTGCGTCGTCCAACGATTTGCCCACCACCGTTGGGATAGTCACTTCTTCGGTGCCTTGCCCTTTTCCCACAATGAGCAACACGGGACTACCTTCAGCGACTCGGGTGCCCGCATTGATAATGCTATCTCCCATGCGAATATCCAACACAATATCGCGGTAGGCAGAGGGCTCGTAAGCGATGCTATCAATGACCAATCCTAAAGTTGAAAGGGTGGCTTTTGCTTGGCGTAGGCTCATATCACGCAACTCAGGAAGGACAACAGGACGGCGCATTTGTGCATTCTGAATCACATAAATCGCGCGACCGTGTTTCACTTTGGAACCAGCCAATGGCGTTTGCTCTACGATGGTTCCTTGAGGCACTTTAGTGGAGTAGGTGGAATCAATCACCTCAATGTGTAAGCCCTCAGATTCCAATATGATTCGTGCCTCTTCGAGATAGAGTTCGGTGATCTCAGGTACAGTAATCTCTACACCATGTTGTGTGTATTGGCGTAAACCGATAAGCAGGATAGCGAGTAAAATGAAAGCCACTGCTACTGCAATCAAGAAGTTGATTAGAATAACCTTCCAAGGTGATGTAGTATGATTTTTCTTTGCTTTTTCCATAAAAATGTATAATTTTGCTGCAAAGTTACACTTTTTTTTGCGTATATGCAAAAATAATGTTACTTTTGCATGAATTTTGCTCATTGAAGGTAAAATTTAACTATTGAAACTTTTTTAACCATTAATTTTTTAAGTGTTATGAAGAAGATTTTATTGATTGCTGCTGTTGCCCTTTGTGCTATGGGTTGCTGCAAAAAGGCTAAATGCCACGAAGGTAAATGCTGTGAGAAAGCAGCTGTAGAGTGCTGCCAACAAGCAGAGTGCGAAAAGAAAGATGCTTGCTGCAAAGCAGAGTGTCCAGAGGCAAAACCATGCCAAAAAGCTGATTCTTGCTGCAAGGCTCAATGCCAAGAAGCGCCAGTAGCAGAAGTGGCAGAGTAATCTGCGGGTTACGAAAAATATAAAAACCGTCTAACAGGTTGTTAGGCGGTTTTTTTTGTTGTATGGTAGGTGTGGAATTATATTTTGAGGTTGATGCCAGCGAAGAATGTTCTTGGAGTGGCGGGGCCGTAGATAAAGCCCGCATCGCGGTCCATACCTTGGTCGATGTCGCGTTGGAAATGGTCGAGCAAGTTCTTTACACCTGCGTTGACTTCCAAGGTATAGTGCTTATAGAGAGGAATATCATAGCAGAGTTTCACGTCCCACTCGAAGAAGACTGGTGTTTCTACCTCTTCATCTTCTGGCACATATCCTGCAAAGT
>CALZHO010000109.1 GCA_945787425.1 uncultured Bacteroidales bacterium | reverse complement strand
CCATTCAGCCCTGCCGCTACAGCCATATCGCGCAATGTCTCCGAATCCATGGCTCTGGGTATTTGTGCCTGAGTAAAATAGTATTTTGCATTGGAAGGGAGCAGGTTGATGATATGCGACACATCCTTGTCGCTCACAAAACCTATCACTATACGCAACACACTGTATTTCTCCTCTTTGAGTTGCTTGGAGTAGAAACTCCAGTCCCATGGTTGGAGGGTAGCATAGAAATCCTTGGATGTTGCAAACTCTTGCAATTCAGCTACTTCTTGTTTAGCCACAGGCATATAGCTGTCGCGGAGTTGGTCGAGGAAGTTCATCACGTTCTCTTTGCTCTCGGCGCAAGTCTTGGTGAGGGACTTGTCGGCATAGCATGCTTTTTCGAAGAGTTGTGCCAACGCGAGGCGGGTATTCACAATGTCAATAATCACTTGTGTGTTGTCAAACTCGCCACCGATGCAACGGCTGTTGTAAGCGGTGTAGAGTTCGCGACGAATATCGCGGTTCTGGCAGTCCTCCATCACAGGGATATAGGTAGTTGGTTTGAGATCAAGGAGCCAGCCCTGCAACCCTTTCTTCTCAGCATTGGCTTTCAACATGGCTTTGGTATCATCTTTCAAGCCAACAAGATCCGCTTCGTTGGTGATGAGCATTGTCCAAGCGTTGGTAGCTTTCAGCACGTTTTGACCATAGATAAGGGCGAGTTGAGATCGTGAGAGCTTTGCGCTGAGTTCTTTATACACTTGCTTTTGCTCAGGATTGAGGTTTGCACCGTTATTAGCAAACGACTCGTAGATGTCCTCCAATAGCTTTTGTTGTGCAGGATTGAGTTTCAGTTTGTCCTTTTGGTCATAGACGGCTTTGATACGTTTGAAGAGCCCTTCGTTGAGGCGGATAGAAGCCGAATACTCCGACATCTTTGGCGAGAGTTCCATCGCGATAGCTTGGAGTTCGTCGTTGGTCTCGGCCGAAGTAAGGTTGTAGAAGCAACCAGCCACTACAGAGAGCAACTCGCCCGACTTTTCGTATGCCTCGATGGTGTTTTTGAAAGTAGGAGCAGCAGGGTTGTTGACGATAGCGTCAATCTCTGCAAGTCCTTGCTTGATACCTTCTTCAAACGCAGGCATGTAGTGCTCTGGCTTAATTTCATTGAATGGATAAGTTTTGTGTGGAGTCTTCCACTCTTTGTAGTTGAAAAATGGATTGGCACTTGCCAATGTAGTCACTGCTAAGGCAGCCATAATTACAATAGATTTTTTCATTTTAGTATATTTAGTTCAATTTTGTATCTACTTATCAAATAATATCTCACCAAAGGACTCAGGCAAGTGAAATGCAGGCGCTTCTGCATGGATGGGGTTCCATGATGCGTAGTGCTTCATTGGCGTAAGGTCGCCACACTTATATAAATTCGCGCGACGCGCGCGCTCGCGTGAGAGATCTAAGTGTATCAACGCAAATGGAATACCCACCAGCAATGACCAATGCGCAGCACACAGCTGCACAGGAAAACGCTTGATACTCTGCAATTGCTCTGCGTTCAGGCGCACAACGTCCACTTTGCGCTCTTTGCGATGCGAAGCGTTGCAAACACCTGCCGCGTTGAACTCGAAGTTCCAATAGCGCGTATTATCGGCATTGGCAATAAAGATTTCTACACATGCGTCTTCGTTCACGTGCTCTAAATCCTCGTTCTTGGTTGCGAGAGGCACTTCGCCTTTCACCTCATAACGCACATAGAGCATCTCATCGGTATGGGCTAAAGTGAACAGGGTCTCTGGGGCAGCGGGATAGTGCTCTACCCAATTCAGCGTATCTATCTTACCCGAAATAGGCATTGCAGCCAATGCGGCATCAATCTTAGCAAGCGACATGCATGCTAATTCAGGCGTATATATTGATTTCGTTGTTTTCACTAAATTCCTCCACGAAGCAGATTGATGGATCCCGATAATTGATATACACCAATCAGCGACTCGTCCTGTTTCTTAAGTTTGTTTGTATAAACTGGTTTGATCGTATATTTGGCATTCTCATCAGCATCCGTTCCTAAAGCGCGAATGACATAGAAATATGCACCTTCCGCAGCGGGGCGTCCGCCGATATTGCCGTCCCAGCCTTTGTCTGGGTTCGTAGTATGGAAAACCAAATGTCCCCAGCGGTTATATACCCAGCAGTGAAACTCCTTGAGCGAGCGATATGCAACACGAAACTCATCATTGGCACCATCGCCATTAGGAGTGAAGACATTGGGCACTACGAGCATAGACTCGCTGATAGAAATGGTAAACTCCACACTATCCAACTGACAATAATCATTGCTCACCAACACCACAGCGCGGTAACTGCCTTTATCCATGAACGTATATCTATGCTCGGCATCTTTACGCGACAGCAGACGTTCGCTCCCTTTATAGATATGCCACTCGTAGTACTCTGCATTCAATCCGTTGGACTTGAACAACACCTCCAGTGGCGCAGACATATTCAGCACATCATCGGGAGAGAAAGGACGGTCCACCTCGTTGGTATATTCCCCGTTCTGTCCACGCGTGGTGGTGATAGTCTGTGGGTGCGCTTTTAGAGCAACAGGCTGGTATTCGGGTGAATATAATGTATCTACCGATAATCCTAACTGCTGTGCTAACCCATCACTAATCGCAAAATCGGTAGCAACAGGCGATGCACCCACTGTGATGGTCGTTGCAAAATCCACCTCTTCTATAGCAGTAGAATCCACCCACGCATTCTCACTCCACATCGCATCGGTGTACTCCACCCTACACATACGTGGATAAGTGACCAACTGTCCGTTCAATCGTGTATATCGCATCTCAGGCACATCACCGACAAGCGTGAGGACGGTATTTTTGCAAGATAATTCTGCTTCTATTTGCGAGATCGCGGGACGCAGTTCCTCATAATCGAATACCCAAAACACATCTCGAATATCCCCTTTCTTGATCATATATCCTTCGCCATGTCTAAGCCCCAAGGAATAATCCAAGTAAGAGGAACTGGATTGTATCGGATTGATGGTATCGGGTAATTGGTACCACTCTACATTACCGACACTGGGTTTGGTCGTTAATTCGGGTTCTTTTTCAAACAGCAACAGCGTATCTCCATTGTAAGTCAATTGCTTACACTTTCCGTTCCCCGCGCACACCACATTTAGTGCATACGAGGCCATGTAACAACCTATAACAATGCATGTTAGTATTATCTTTCTCATTTATTCACCTGGAATTTGGTCACGCCGTTCTCAAAGAAGTCCACTATTTGCTTTGCCGCAGCGATACCCGCATTGATATTGGCTTCGGCAGTCTGAGCGCCCATCTTCTTTGGCGTAGCAAAATAACGTCCCTCAAAGAGTTCTTGCATCTTTTGGTCTGCCGCAGGCATGATATCCGTCATATACTTGAAATCCTTGCGGGTTTGCATGAACTGAATCAATTCATCTTCGTTGATAACCTCTTTGCGCGCTGTATTCACAAGCACTGCGCCTTGTGGCATGAGGCTGAGCAATGCATTATTGATACTGCCTTTGGTTTCTGGTGTAGCAGGGATATGCACGCTCACGATATGACATGTAGCATAGAGTTCTTCAGCCGAATGAAGAGGCGTAACACCCTCGTTGAGCATCACCTCGTCTGGGCAATATGCATCATAAGCATAGATTTCCATACCAAATCCCTTGGCGATACGTGCCACGTCGCGACCGACATTGCCATAGGCATGGATACCCAGTTTCTTACCGCCGAGCTCAGTGCCGCTGGTACCATTGTAGAGATTACGCACCGCCATAATCATAAGTCCAAAAGCCAACTCCGCTACAGCGTTGGAGTTCTGACCAGGGGTGTTCATTGCTACCACATGATGCGCAGTAGCCGCAGCGAGGTCAATATTATCGTATCCCGCGCCTGCACGAACCACAATCTTCAACTGCTTTGCAGCTTCAAAAACCTCTGCATCCACATTGTCGGAACGAATAATCAGCGCATCAGCATCAGCTACAGCCTGCAACAGTTGCTCTTTAGAGGTATATTTCTCAAGCAGCGCAAGTTCATATCCCGCCTGCTCAATCACTTTGCGAATACCATCAACAGCCACCTTGGCAAATGGTTTTTCGGTTGCAACAAGTACTTTCATATATAAATAAATGTTAATTTTTGAATTTATATTATCATTATATCTTCTGCCTATCTTCGGCACATCTTCTGCTCATCTTCAGCTGAAATAGGAATATAAACAAATATTAAAATTAAAGCGATTGTTCATACTCCTTCATGCAATCCACGAGGGCTTGTACGCCTTCGAGGGTCATAGCATTGTAGGTACTTGCGCGGAATCCACCTACGAGGCGGTGTCCCTTGATACCGACCATACCTTTGGCAGTGGC
>CALZHO010000108.1 GCA_945787425.1 uncultured Bacteroidales bacterium | reverse complement strand
CGACACCGACAAAGACCCTGCTTTCAAGTCGGATGGCACTTATGATAACAACTTTTGGACTCAGAAGCCAAAAGTTGGTACTACGCCTTTCCGAGAAATCAACCAAGGAGATTTTGACCATTCTCGCGGACTATTTGCTACCTATAGCGAACTTTCGAAAGGAACACTCAATAACCCCGAAATCCATACATGGGACGACGGCAAAGTACACTCCATCGCTTGTGATGTGAGTGCATATACCGACACAATCATTACCAGCGATGCTATCACCGAGCCCACACTCTCTTACCGACAAATCTTCCATTTCCGCCCTGCTGCAGAAGTGGCAGATTCTCTTACCTACTGCACGGAGAACTACTACGAGGTGCACCACTATATCGCTCCCACAAACACGGATGTGTTGCTTTCTACGGATTATGTGCATTACTCCGGTGATAATGTGGACAAGTGCTATTTCTACTGGAAACCCAATACGGGTGGTGATATGTATCGAGTAGGAAATCATGGAACGCCGGCATGGTATATTGACAATGTGCCGCAGACGTTTAGTTCCATGACTTATGTCGGAGACTACCTGAAAGTATCTTCCGATAAACCCGATACCGTAGTATACGACCTGCGTTGGCCTACGTCTGCTTCGGGCTTGAGCAAAGAACTGCTCGTCGTCCGCTTTATCGTCTATTTTGTGGATAAAGCCACCTACGGACCATCCACCACCGAACTCGTCAGCGATACAGAGATTGCCAAAAACTATATCTCCCTCGTTAAAGAAGATTTCAACTACGAAAAGCCGGGTACAACTGATATACGCTACTACGATGGACACCTACCGTGGGAGGAAGCCACTTATGGCTATACCTATCCGGCAAACAATACTCCTTCTTATCAAAGAGCAGCTCAAAAGGCTTTCCCGTATTACGGAGAATATACAATCCTCAATAGAGTGAATGAGAGTTGGGCGAAGGCAGAGCAGCATGGCGGAGCAGCCAACGGCTATTGTCTCTATGCCGATGGAACAATAACACCGGGATTGGTGTCTTCTGTATCTTCTGATGCAAAGATATGCTCCGGACAACAGATGTATTTCAGCGCATGGGTCTGCAACCCATCACCCACCAACCAAAGTGGAGCATTGCCGATATTCCGCTTCAATGTACAGGGACGAAACCAAGGAGGCGAATGGACCAATGTCGGGCAGTTCTTTACGGGACCCTTGCCAAAAGGGGCGGCTTGGCATCAGATAATGTTCCCTATCGTCAGTGAGGAGAACTACGACGAGACGCGAGTTTCTATCTACAACTTCTCCCCGGACAATAATGGTAACGATTTCTTGGTGGACGACATCCATCTCTTTGCCACCCAATTGCCTTTGCAGGCATACCAAGCCGCTACTACCTGCGCCGAAGATAGCAACGAGGTCATCATCACCCGTATTGACTACACACGACTCACGGGCGACTGGGCGGGAGATACAATCTACTATCAGGTCTATAACACCACTGCCGACTCAGGATTGTGGGCGAAGTACTACCGCTATAAACAAATGGATGTGCAAGACTATCCCGAATGCCCCTATGGATACATCCGCGTACCATGCAACGACTACGACCCCACTAAAACAAACGACCCGAATTATCTCGCCAAACATGAATTTATTACCGAGGACGAGACAAGTCTCGTCTATGAATCCATCGCAGCATTCAAAGATTCTTTGTTGGCGCGGAAAGATAACGACGGAAGAGTACGTGCTCAGAAAGCCTATGTCAAGACCGTCGAACAAGGCGAGGAGAGATATGTGATGTACGTGGGAGAGGTGATTACCAAAGACCAACTCAAAGCATCCAACCAATACGAAGTACGCATGGCGAATACTGTGGTTGACCTCAAGCACCCCGATTGCGCACTCCGAACGGAGTTGCCCTTTAGTAATCTGACAGATTTCTTCTTCAACGGAAGCGTCGCGCCGGAAGAAGGGGTATGCGCAAACAACATCTATCCGATTAATGTGGTCGTTACAAATCAGTATGTGGATAAAGACGACAAAGTCCAAACCGTCAAAGCTAATATGCTCGCTGACTGGCTCGTGGCGGATAGGGCTGACGACTGCTATAGAGTAGATTCGCTCAAAACACAAGAGAATATTGCAAAGGCAGATGCTACTTTCTTGGCAAAATTCGGATACCCGAGAGGTCATGTGAGAGATGCTATGGCGGCACTTAGACGAATGGGCGATGACAACCCTAATTATGCAGTTAGCGATGCAAAACTCCTGCAACCGACCAAATGGCTCTCGCAAGATTGGGTTGATATGCTGTTAGACCTCCAAAACAAAGGTTATCTGAAACTGCGACAAGAGACAGAATGGTGCTATATGCTCTCAGGCGATACCGTTCGCTATTGGATCTTCCCCATCACGGGTACCGCCAAAGCAGAAATAGATGGCAAGATGAAACAACTCGACGACTGCGCCTCGCCATCATATATGCGTGTTTTTGCAGGACAAAACGACTTTGTCCTCTCGCTAAGTCCTATCAAGCCCGAAGATATGACCGAGAGCCAAAAAGGACAAATCCCGGGAGCACGCATCTCCGCTACCGAGGCGAGAAACCAATTCTGGACAGTCGTGAGCGAGTGCTCCGACAAAGTTGAGAGACTGGTGGAGGATAGTTGTATCCTGACCACTACCAACGACCCACTCGTCTTGGACGCAATGAACAAGCAGGGATTCCGCATGCGATTTAGCAATGTCTTGGACAAAGCAGCCAAAACGCTGACCTTAGCACCCCTCGCGGATAACACCATCGCTATGCGACCCGGCTACGAATATACCCTCCGCGTGAAATTGATAGGAAACAACGGTAGCGGTGGAACACTGTCTGACCCCTGTGCGGTCGGCTATAGTTTCTTCAAAGTGATAGTCCTGCCCGACACCATGCTGTGGGCACCCACCGTCAGCAACGAGTGGGGCGACGACCGCAACTGGCGCGGCATAGCAAACGGCGACACGATAGCGGGCTATGCCCCGCTGGCGGAGAAGACCAATGTGGTAATACCCACCATGGAAGACCCCTCGCGTTACCCCTACATATCCAACCACAACCGCTATCCTACTGACGCCAACTACACCTCCCACGGCTGCAAAGACATACAGTTCTGCAAGAATGCCATCCTTATCAACCAGCACCTGCTGGACTACAAGCGTGCGTTCGTGGATATGGTGATTAACTCTGCGCGTTGGTACTCGGTGGCGGCACCCTTGAAGAGCATGTACTCAGGCGACTTCTTCATCCCCCACAGCGGCAAATACACGGGCACATGGAAGAACTTGGAGTCTTCGCGTCCGTTTGAGGTGGAGCCCTTCCGAGGCATGCGCACAAGCGACGCCGCCTACGCCTTTGCCGTAGCGTACTACAACAAGTCTGTTAATGTCTACCACGCGGTGGACAATGCCTCTACCCTGTTCTCTGCCAAGACGGCGGCTTTCGCGCGCTCGAATGCGATGAACGAGGCACTGCAGGCGGGCATGGGCTTGCAGGTGCGTGGCTACGGTCCGGGAGACGACGGCGAGGAGTTGGTGGTGCGGCTGCCCAAGCAAGACGCGACCTACTACTACTTCTACACGGACGGCAGCCAGAGCAGCAAGCGCGATGACATACCAAACCGCAACACAGGCTACTCCTTTGCTTTCGACCCCTCGGAGCAAGATACCACCATGACCATCACGCTCGGCAACGAGCAGGAGAGCGAGTACTTCCTCT
Source organism: uncultured Bacteroidales bacterium (assembly GCA_945787425.1). Classification (GTDB taxonomy): domain Bacteria; phylum Bacteroidota; class Bacteroidia; order Bacteroidales; family Paludibacteraceae; genus Colicola. Next base: position 647 of record CALZHO010000108.1, on the reverse strand, counting down.
TCGGTAACCCCACGATGGCATATATCGATATGGAGCGTTTTTGCACCGACAACCCGGGCATAGAGAAGATGTTCCAATACATGAACGGCACCACATGGATAACGGTGTCTCCGAATACGGGCACAGGTGCGTTCGATGACCGCTTGGTGGCACCCATGCAGTCGGTGTTGCTGCGTGCGCTCTCCCCGGCGACTACGCTCACGCTCCGGCTGAAGCCCTCGCACCTGACGGGACTGGTGCAGACCGACTACAGCGAGGACAACTACATGCCCTCCTACAAGCCTGCTCGCGCGGCGGCGTCTGCGCGGGAGACCGACTGGGGCCGAACGCAACCTGCCGTGATGGACATAGCGCTCTACACCCCGCTCGCAGACTACGAGAACCAAGCCTATGCCACGGCCTTTGCCGCTCTGGCGACCAACAGCGACGCGAGCGATGACTATGTGCAGGACGAGGATGTGCCTTTCCTATCCTCGGGGATTGAGACGGCAGACGATGTGGTGGTGTCGCCGCTGAATATCTACACGCTCTCAGGCGAGCAGACCCTCATGGCGGATATCCGCCGTGAGGTGAGCATTATCCCCATCGGCATGGTCGTCAGCGACGAGATACGCGAGGACTACGACAGCCTCTACCTCTCTTTCCGA
>CALZHO010000107.1 GCA_945787425.1 uncultured Bacteroidales bacterium | reverse complement strand
GAGCAGTACGGGCAGCAACAAAAATCCAGTAATAAATTGGTTTCGTATCATTATTTATAGTTGTTAATTATTCATTTGTAGATTCATCATTTCTGTGGGGTAAGCCCATTGCAGAAATTCAGTGGCGAATATTCTCCAATTGGTAAAAGTGTGTCCGCCTGTTGTTTCTATATAGATGGGTTGAATCTTTTGTTTTCGTAGTCCCCGCACAAATCGTTTTGCCTCATCGCGGAACATCCAATCGTCGGAGCAAGCACCTACCCAATATTGGGTGGTCGTATATGCCTTTGGCAATTGGCGAGATGATACTACGGGCGAAAATAGCCCCACGTATGCGAATGCGCTGGAATAGGCATGTGCGATGTTGACCGCTTGTCGTGCTCCGCAACTGAGTCCTGCAATAGCATTGCCCGTTGGCTGAATGGAATAGTGCGAATGGATATAGCGGTGTATCTCATAGAATTGGCGTTCGAATCTTCCTGACAATATCTCGCCATAATTGCCTACATTGGTGGCTTTGACGTGATTTTGGAACTTAGACTCTGAGAGCAGGCAGTAGGGCATTACCACTACCAATGGTTGTATCTGCTGCTGAGCGATAAGGTGATCCAATATATTGGCTATTCTGCCTTGCCCCAACCAATCGTATTGATTACCATTGATACCGTGAAGGAGATAGAAAGCGGGGTACTCTGTAGTATCATTGTATCCAACAGGCAGATAAACGACAGCGTGAAACATATTGCCATTCTCGCCTCGAAAATTGATGGTGTCCAATCGCCCTTTAGGATGAGTGGCGGCATATAACTCGGATTGAGGACTATCTGCCAAGAGAAGGATATGCATTTGTTTGTTTCGCTTCCAAATGGATTCGTAGTGAGGCAACTGGGCTTGCTGTTTGCCATTCACAAAGAGTCGAAAAGTGTAGAGTTCGGGCAAAATAGCTCGGCGCGTGGTGAGTTGCCATACCGATGGCTGAACCGCCTGCATCGTACGGCGCGCCTTACGACCTGCAAAACTATGATCCTCGTGTGGCAACAAGCAACTACTTTCTATTGCCACGCTGCGCGCGGTAGAGTCGATATAGGTGAAAGTAACAGTACTATCGGTATTCCAACGGTGTGTAAGAATACCCTGTGCATAAATGGGGTTCTGCACGGTAAATAGTACAAAGAATAGTATTATTAAAATGCTATATTTCATTTGCAAAATATATATGTTTTTAAACAAAATCATAAAAATTTGTGCAAAAGTACAGTTTTTGTTTTGTATATACAAACTGTGTCCCATTTTTATTAACAATAGTATAAAAAATCCCAATAATCGTACAAAAAAATCCAAGAATCGATAAGAGTGAGCGTCAGTAGGGCGTATATGCTTTGAGGTGCCTCGTAGAATTACTTAATAACCTACGAATAACCTACGAATAACCTATGAATCACCTACGAATATCAAACGATAACTCGCTGAAAAGTCACTGCGTTCCGTTAAAAAAAATTGGGATATACATAAAAAACAAAAATCTGCTTATCTTCGGCTTATCTTCGGCTTATCTTCGGCTCATCCTCTGCTGTTGAAAAGGTTTGTAAGTGATTGATAAAAAAGTGAGTTATGGGCGAGAAATAGGGGTAATTTTGCAAAGTCGATTTAGCAATTTGAATTTTTTTAAAGATTTTTGTGAAAAAAGATGGTTTTTGGGCGGGAATGTTTGGTCAAATCAAAAAAAAGTAGTACCTTTGCATGCTTTTTCGCGGCGCGCATACGCGGGCATAATGCGAGAGAGTGTGAGAACAACAATTAACAAACAAAATTATTAACCAAAATTAAAAGTTACAATGCCTACAATTCAACAATTAGTTAGAAAAGGAAGAGCAGAACTTATCGACAAGAGCAAGTCTCCAGCATTGGACAACTGCCCACAACGTCGTGGCGTATGTGTACGCGTTTACACTACAACTCCTAAGAAGCCAAACTCTGCTATGCGTAAAGTAGCACGTGTTCGCTTGACCAACCAAAAGGAGGTGAACGCTTACATCCCAGGTGAGGGTCACAACTTGCAAGAGCACAGCATCGTAATGGTGCGTGGTGGTCGTGTGAAAGACCTCCCAGGTGTACGTTATCACATCGTTCGTGGTACATTGGATACCGCTGGTGTAGCAAACCGCTTACAACGTCGAAGCAAATATGGCGCTAAGCGTCCTAAAGCTAAAAAGTAATCGGACGGCGCAAGCGCCTATAGGACGCGCTCAGGCGCTACAGGATATAGGACGCTTCGCTAAAGGTGAAAAAGTTCTGACGAAACAAAGAAAACTAACTAAAAGTTCCATACGATGGGACAGATTATTAATGGGTTGATCGGTTGAGTAAGTAGATGGAGTAAGGGTGAAAACTGAAATCTGAAAACTGAAAGGTGAAAACTTGAAACTGAAGGGTGAAAACTGAAGCCTGAAAACTGAAGAAATCTACTGAAGTTAAGACAATCAACAAAAAACAAAACAAAACAATGAGAAAAGCAAAACCAAAAAAACGAGTTATCCTGCCAGATCCAGTGTTTGGCGAGGTGATGGTGGCAAAATTTGTGAACCACCTTATGCTCGACGGTAAGAAGAATACCGCATACGGCGTATTCTACACCGCTTTGGAGATTGTTACCAACAAAATGAAAGGCGAGCAAACAGCTCTCGAGATTTGGAAACAAGCTCTTAGCAACATTACTCCTTTGGTAGAGGTTAAATCAAAACGTATCGGTGGTGCAACCTTCCAAGTGCCAACCGAGATTCGTGCTGACCGCAAGGAGTCGATTTCAATGAAGAATATGATTCTCTTCGCTCGCAAGCGTGGTGGTCACTCCATGGCTGAGAAACTTGCAGCAGAGATCATGGATGCATTTAACAACCAAGGTGGTGCGTTCAAACGTAAAGAGGATATGCACCGCATGGCAGAGGCTAACCGTGCATTTGCACACTTCCGTTTCTAATATGTGCCTGCGCGCGTAATATATTATACGGTATTAGATAAAAGAAACGAAAATGGCTAAACACGATTTGAAATTAAACAGAAATATCGGCATCATGGCTCACATCGATGCTGGTAAGACTACTACCTCTGAGCGTATTTTGTTCTACACTGGTCTGACCCATAAGATTGGTGAGGTGCACGATGGTGCAGCTACCATGGACTGGATGGAGCAAGAGCAAGAGCGTGGTATTACAATTACCTCTGCTGCTACCACTACCTACTGGAACTACAAGGGTGATAAATACAAAATCAACTTGATTGACACTCCGGGCCACGTGGACTTTACTGTGGAGGTGGAGCGTTCACTCCGTATCTTAGACGGTGCTGTGGCTGCGTTCTGTGCAGTAGGTGGTGTGCAACCACAATCAGAGACTGTATGGCGTCAAGCTGATAAATACAATGTACCTCGTATTTGCTACGTAAACAAGATGGACCGTAGTGGTGCAAACTTCTTTGACGTAGTAACTCAAATCAAAGAGGTGCTTGGTGCAAACCCATGTCCAATCCAAATTCCTATCGGTGCTGAGGAGACATTTAAGGGCGTTGTTGACCTTGTGACTATGAAGGCATGCATCTGGAATGATGAGACTATGGGTTCAAACTACTCTGTAGAGGATATTCCTGCAGACCTCGTAGCAGAGGCAGAGGAGTGGCGCGACAAAATGTTGGAGACTATCTCTGAGTTTGATGATGTGTTGATGGAGAAATACTTTGATGATCCATCTACCATCACAGAGGACGAGATTCGTGCTGCAATCCGCAAAGGTTGCTTGAGCATGCAAATGTTCCCAATGGTTTGTGGTTCTTCATTTAAGAACAAAGGTGTGCAAACTATGTTGGACGCAGTTTGTGCATACTTGCCAAGCCCACTGGATACTCCAGTGATTGACGGTACCGATCCTGCAACTGGCGATGCCATCACTCGTACTCCAAATGAGAGCGATCCATTATGCGCATTGGCGTTCAAGATTGCTACTGACCCATACGTAGGTCGCTTGTGCTTCTTCCGTGTGTATAGTGGTAAATTGGAGGCAGGTTCATACGTTTACAACCCACGTTCTGGTAAACGTGAGCGTATCTCTCGTATCTTCCAAATGCACTCAAACCACCAAAATCCAGTAGATTTCATCGCAGCTGGTGATATTGGTGCAGGTGTAGGTTTCAAAGATATTCGTACTGGTGACACATTGTGCTCTGAGGAGAAGCCAATCGTATTGGAGTCTATCGAGTTCCCAGCACCAGTGATCGGTATCTCTGTAGAGCCAAAGAGTCAAGCTGACCTTGACAAACTGGGTGTAGGTTTGGCAAAATTGGCTGAGGAGGATCCAACCTTCACCGTTAAGACTGATGAGCAAACAGGTCAAACTGTGATCTCTGGTATGGGTGAGCTTCACTTGGAGATTATTATCGATCGTTTGAAACGTGAGTTCAAGGTGGAGTGTAACCAAGGTCGTCCTCAAGTAGCATATCGCGAGGCAATCT
>CALZHO010000106.1 GCA_945787425.1 uncultured Bacteroidales bacterium | reverse complement strand
AGGATTCGATAAATATGATGATACCATTTTATTGTTTCAATTTGTGTTGTTAATACTCAGTTATCTCTCTGAAAGTCAATACAAAATGCGCCGGAGGAAGTATACATAGTACGTGCTCCCGGCAGACGAACAGAAAGGACTTGTCTCAAGCCGTTCCTGGCCGCGAAAAACAATAAAAACAGGTTGGTAATGATGAATCATCTTGCGCAAGAAAGCCGTTCGGGTTCTGTTCTTGCCGAAAGGCGTGCGCTAGGTATTTGCACTGAAATGAGTGGGTACAGAGGCGGTTATGGTTGAACCATTGTTGGCAAGGGTCAAGGGTTCGCCTTGTATCCCCACAAGCGTGTGATGGTCGGTTTGCTGCACTGCACAACCGGACGTTTGAACCAGCTCCGCAGTGGGCTTATCCATCGGCTCAAACCACTGAACGCCGATGCTCACCAAGATCAACAATATGTACCAAAATCGTTTCATCTCAAAAGAGTCGTTCGTCTATTTCGTTCATGCTTAGCAAATACTTCTGTAAGCCGCTGTGTATCAGTTCTTCCAGTGAATCCATATTATTGTATCGTTTTAATGACTTTCGCGGGATTACCGACAGCGATGGAGTTAGCGGGGATGTCGTGCGTGACGACGGAACCGGCTCCTATGGTACAATTATCGCCGATGGTGACACCGGGCAGGATGGTCACGTTGCCGCCGATCCAGACATCATTACCGATACTTACGGGTTTAGCCCATTCCTGACGCGTCTTGCGTTCACTCGGGTCTGTACTATGACACGCACAATAGATATGCACGCCCGGTCCTAAGAAACAATCGTCGCCGATGGTCACATAGGCTTCGTCCAAGACGGTAAAGCCGAAGTTCGCAAAGAACCGTTTACCGACGCGGATATGCTTGCCGTAGTCGCAATAGAAAGGCTGGTTGATGAACGTGTCTTCATCCGCCAAACCTAAGATCTCGCGGATCATCTTGTTACGCGCCGCAAAGTCCGTCGGCAGCAGGTTGTTATACTGCTGACATAGCACTTTTGTTTGGTTGAGGTTTTCCAACAAATCCGGGTCACAGGCGTCATACACTTCGCCGGCTAACATTTTTTCTCGTTCTGTCATTATTTTTTTTGGTGTATTTGGCTTTAACGATTTCGTATGAGTTACGGATGAGGTCTTTGGTAAGTGCGTCCGGCGAAGTATGCGGGTCAAGACCTATCCAATGTTTGGGCGACTCGTTATAGGGGTTGCCGATGCAGTCGTATTCAGCTTTCAGTTCATCTATCCGTTCAGGCTGGCACTTGAGCGAGATGACCTGAAAATCATTGAGATCGAAGAAACAGAACATATGTCCGCAGACATAGAAGACCAAAACTCCCTCGCCGTTCTTGAACATAGTGAAGGGCAGTTTCTCTTCTACATCCGAGCCTAAAGAAAAGCAGTAATCGCGAATTTCCTCGACGTTCATAAATGCAACTTTGTTGTTTGAGAGTGCAAAGGTACAAAAAAATCCTACATATGCAAATGTATGCAGTTTTTTTTTCTTTATTTCAGATTCTTGTTGAAGAACTCTGCTAACTTGTCCCAAGGGATGAGGTTCTTGGGTTCGCCTTTTCCTGCTGGTTCGCTTTTTCCGCCATCGTACAGGTCGCACGCCCAATCGCTATATCATTGATTATCGTTTAGGCGTGGCAGCGCGCATGTTGCTCAATACCCAACTATCGGTGTCGGAGATTGGTTTCTCATGTGGGTTTAATACGCTTAGCCACTTCAATCGCCTATTCCGTGAATCGAAAGGCTGCACCCCATCCGAATTTCGAGAACGCTTCTAACAAAGTCAATACACTAACACAAACTCCTTTTGAGTATGGACCTATTACCCTCTCCAAATCCGTCAAAAACTCTCCATCCCCGAAATTAAGACATCATTCCATTTTTCCAAGAAGTATGAATTTTATTTGCACACTTCAAAAAAAAGTAGTACCTTTGCAAGCCAATTAAAATTGTTTTACACATGCTATTCGAAACAAACATACGAGACTTGCTCAAGATGTTGCCATCTCGACAAAGGCATCGAGAGAAACAACAAATGCGCGAATTGCTAATTCAAAAGCGCCGCATGCTGTCAGCAGATGAGCGCAAAGAACTATCAGATGCCATCCTATCGCAATTGGAACATATGACCATTTTCCAAGAAGCGAAAACCGTGTTGCTCTATTATCCCAAGGACAACGAGGTAGATGTACTGCCCCTGTTCAAGCGTTACAAACGCGAAAAGACCTTGCTATTGCCTGTCACACATCGCAAAGAAATGACAGCACACCCATTCGAAGGCAACGATAAGATGCACCGTGGTAAGTTTGGTATTCCAGAACCCACCACCCCCGCATACGAAGATGCCATTGATCTGATTATCGTTCCAGCCGTAGGCTTTGACAAACGCGGCTACCGTTTAGGTCGTGGCGGGGGGTATTATGACCGCTTTATAAAAAAACAACCCCACGCTACTCTCATAGGCGTGGGATATGATTTTCAGTTGTTGGAGGAAGTGCCCGTATTGAAGCACGACCAGAAGATGCATCGCATTATCCTTCCTTCTCAGACCATTCAAGTTGAGTCTGCTGTGCGCGCTCACGCAAGATGATTTGGTCGGTTTGCGGTGTGAGTTTGGTTTCGCCCGTGCGATAGTAGTAAATCATGCCATACGCCTGACACTTGGTGAGTTTAGCATAAGGCAATTCATCCTTATAGAAAGCCTCAATCTGGTCCCAGATAGATAGAATAAGCGCATCAATCTCCTTACGCATAGTCTCGATATTCTCAAATACGCGGCTATGCGTTTTCTTATGCACCACATGTGTATCGTAGTGTTCGCGGAAAATATCGTAGTGTACTTGCACCTTATTGATGGCTGGGTTATAAATAGGGAATCCACCTTGGCTGATACGCGCCTGTTCTCCTTCGATGATATTCTTTCCCCATTGCAGCAAGAGTTCTTCGGTGCTCAAGTCGGGTAGCGTGTGACTGTTAGGGGGCAGATGGTATAATTCTTTTTGTCCCTTCTTGATCTCTCCTCGAATAGCAGCCAGATTGAGCACTTGGATAAAGTGTGAGATATACATACGCGCATTACGCACCTTGTGGCGATATTGCTTATTGTCCGACACCTTGGTATCCACATTAGCATGATACTGTGCGACTTGGTTTTCAAAATGCATCAACAACCGTTTCGCCTCCGTGAGCGTTTTATACTTGATGGCTTGCTGATTGAAAGAGGCTTCATCCGCTTGGCGAACCGCTTGTTGTAAAGCACGCAAGCGTGCTTGATCCGTTTTGGGTAATCGACGATAAGGCATATCTATAGAAAGTTAAAAAAGTTTTAAGAGTTTTAAGGGTTTCAAAAGTTTTAAGGGTTTTAAGAGTTTTAAGGGGATTAGTCTTTGCGGGTGTGGAGCTTATTGGCGAGTTGGCGGAGTTGGTCCGTGGCTACATTCTGCGGCAGGGTGTCCAATATCTCCAACGCACTTTGGGTATATTGCGCCACGACAGCTTCGCATGCTTCGCGCACTCCGAGTTGTTCGAAGATGGCCTTCACCGCAGCTATTTTCTCAGTGTTATCCTCCAGCACTTGGCTGTACCAATAGTTTAGCAGTTGTGTAGAGTGGTTGAGCGGTTGTGTAGAGTGGTTGAGCGTAGTGGAGCGTTGTTTAGCGGTGAGATAGACAAAAGTCTTCTTGTTGCAACTAATATCGCCCCCCACAGCTTTGCCAAAGGTTTGAGGGTCTCCCCAAACGTCCAGCATATCATCCTGTATTTGGAACGCCAATCCGACAGCAATACCAAATTGGTAGAGCGCATCTTGCGCCTGTTCGTCAGCCCCTGCTATATAGGCACCTATTTGCAGCGCATTAGCAAGCAGCACAGATGTCTTGAGGCGAATCATCATCAGATAATCGTCCAGCGCGACTTGTTCTTGGCTCTCAAAATCGACATCGTATTGCTGTCCCTCGCAGATTTCGGTAGCCATTTGGTTGAAGAGTTGCAGTACTTTTGGCAATTTATCTGCTGGCACGCCCGATAGCAGTTTGTACGCCTCAATGAGCATTTGGTCGCCCGAGAGGATGGCGGTGTTCTCGTTCCACTTTACGTGTACCGTAGGTCTGCCGCGGCGCATGTCGGCCTTGTCCATCACATCATCGTGCAGGAGTGTGAAGTTGTGAAACACCTCCAACGCCAATGCTGCCGGCAGCACTTCTTCGTCCTTGCCGTCAAACATCCGACTGGCGATCATAGCCAACTGTGGGCGCACACGCTTGCCCCCAGCCGCCAAGGTATATTCAATGGGTTCGTACAAACCATATGGTTCGCGCTTCCAATCTAATTTCGCTATCTCGTTGTTAATGTTCATATTGGTGTAAAGTGTAAAGGCAAGGGGTTCGTGTTTAGTGGACGCTTCGCTACTGTTTAGAGAGAGTGTCTTCAATGATTTCGCTCAGTACTTCGCCTATATTGAGTCCAGCTGCACGCACTTGTTGAGGGATAAACGACGTGGCTGTCATGCCAGGG
>CALZHO010000105.1 GCA_945787425.1 uncultured Bacteroidales bacterium | reverse complement strand
CAGCCAATTATTTAGTAACTATTAAAAATGTTGAGAATATGAATAACTACAATCCCAAACCGATTGATGTATCGGATGTACAATTAAATGAAGATCTTATAGACTTGCGTGAAGCCATCGCAGAGAATGCACATAATGTGTGGGCTGCTAATCGTATGGCGGAAGGTTGGACTTGTGGACCACGTGACGATGAAAAGAAACAAAATCCATGTTTGGTACCATATTCTAAACTACCAGAGGTGGAAAAAGAATATGATCGTGCAATGGCAATGCAAACTATCAAACTGATGAAGAAACTAGGTTATGATTTGGTGAAACGTGAAGATACCGAATTATATAGGGAACTTCTAATGCGTTTGCGCAATGCTGATCAAACGTTTTATTGTCCATGTTGCATGGCCAAAGGGAAAAAGACGCCAGTCTATAAGCGCCAAATATTCTGTGATGTGTGTGGACACAAACTAAATATAGACTGGAGTTTGTATGACTGATAAATACAAGAATTTACATTTTTTTCGTAGTAACTGATAGATTTATCTGCCAAATTCGCTCTTTACTGAAAAAGCATAGAAAATAGAGTTATGAAATCGAATTATAAACCTCAACCGATAGATACAAAAGATGTCCAACTTTCAGATGAATTGAATGCGTTGGTGGAAATCGTGGCAAAAAATGTGCATGAAGTTTGGGCACAATCACGAATAGAGCAAGGTTGGAGTTTTGGCGTAGAACGTAATGATGTACAAAAAAAACATCCGTGTTTATTGCCTTATGAAAATCTTACTGAAGAGGAAAAGGATTATGACCGAAAGACTGTGTTGGAAACGTTGCGAGTGATTACAAAATTAGGTTTTACAATCAAAAAATGAGGATATACAAGCTATTCTTAAAAAAAAAGCGGAATGTTTGTGTATGTTAAAAAAAAAGTGTAACTTTGCAGCACTTTATTGAATGATAATTAACGAAAAGAATAATTATTAACTTAAATTATTAATCAAAATGAAAAAAATTATTTTAGGAATGCTCGTAGTAGCATTATGCGCATCTTGTGCAAGTAAAAAATTGTCTGTTCCTGCTAAGGATGGTGGTTACAAACGTACGGAATTAGAAATTCCTTGTTCTAAAGAAGGAATGGGTGATGCTAAATATTTCCGCGCAACTGGTACAGCAACTGCTGTTAATCAAGGTAGTGCACGTATGGCAGCATTGGAAAACGCAAATGCATTGGTAAATCGTATGTTAGGTGGTTATATCCAAGGTCTTTCTGTAGATTATAGCCGCAATGTATCTGGTGAAGCAAGAGCATCTAAGGTTCAGGGTATTATCGAAGGTGAGTTTGCAAAATTGGTTAGTGAGAAATTGAATAATGCAGACATTACATGCGAGAAGGGATATATGCTTCAAGATGGTTTGTTTGAATATTGGATTTCAATCGCTATTTCTAAAGAAGAAATCGTAGAGGAGTTAACCTCAAGATTGGATGATAATGAAGAATAGAAATTGAATTCAATCGCGATCAATTCCGCAAATACGCAGAGGATAAGATGCAAAGTATGCAAGATTTCCAAAATAAATGAAACGAATAATCATATTGATAATCTCAATGGTTTGGGGGCTTACAATGAGTTCCCAAACCATTGGTTCTAAACCGACTTGGCTAAAGCATCTACCCAAAGCACCAAGACGGGCAATGTACTATTATCGTGTCACGTCAGCGGAAGCTAAAACATACGAAGAAGCATATTCCAAAGCTTTTGCTATTGCAGTTTATGAAAGTAGGTGGAAGCTGGGAGTGGCTGTGGACCTAAATATGGGGGTAGATGAACATGAGAAAGAAATAAGAAATAGTATTTCGATAGAACCGTCACAAATACGTATACCACTGAATAAAGTCTGTGAATTTCAAGAGAATAGTCCTGTGAATATGAATATTCGTGTACATATTTTGTGGCAAATAGCGAAATATGGCAATGTAGACCCAGATTTTGATGATTTCACTAATTGTGAGTAGTCAATAAATCAATGTTTAATCCACGTGTAAAACGCTAAATAAGGTAAATGCGATGAAAAGAATTATACTGCTATCTTTGTCTATAATTTGTGCGAATGTAATTTTTGCACAAATGTCTGAGTTCCAGAAATTGCAAGAACGTTATCAACAACGATTTCAACAATTTCGTTCTTCCCAGCAGGAGAAATTCGATGAATATCGCAAGAAACAAAATCAACACTATGTTGATTTTATGCGTGCGCAATGGCAGCAGTTTAACTCAATGCCTGCAGTGAAACCAAAAGAGGAAAAACCTGTTCCTCCAGTTATTTATAAAGAACCTACACCAACTCCAGAACCAGAGCCTGAACCTAAACCAGAGCCAATGCCTGCTCCAGAACCTGAGCCAGAACCTGCGCCTGCTCCAGAACCAGAGCCAGAGCCAGCTCCCGAACCAGAGCCAGAGCCAATGCCTGCTCCAGAGCCAGCACCAACTCCAGAGCCAATGCCTGCTCCAGAACCAGCACCAACTCCAGAGCCAGAGCCAATGCCTGCTCCAGAACCAGAGCCAGAACCTGTTATTATTAAAGAGGAGAATGTAGTTGTTATTGATGCGACTCCTCTTCCTGCACCCACTCCAATCGCCCCAATTGCTCCAATTGAGCAAGATAAACAGATTGTGGGAATTAGTTTGTATGGCACGTTGATATCTGTTCCGTTCCCAAAAGAATGTGAATTGAAAATAAATAAAGTATCCGAAAATGATTTGGCTTCAGCATGGGAATACCTTACTGACTCTAAGTTTGATATGACCATTGCTGCTTGTTTGCGCACTAAAAAAGATTTAGCATTGTGTGATTGGGCATATATGCAAATGGTACGTAATATATCTTACCGACGCTTTGGCAATACGAATGAGGCCGTTGTAATGACTGCGTTCTTGATGGCACAAGCGGGATATAAAATCAGATTGGCTTACGCAGAAGAGCGTGTGTATATGTTGATTGCAAGTCATCAACACTTGTACAACATGACGTATTACAATATTGATAATGAAAAGTTCTTCTTGGTGGACAAAGCCCATGTGAAGACAATGTATATATGTGCTGCTATGTATGACAATGAGCAAAAGATGTCATTACATATTCAGCAAGAACAACAGTTTGATTTTGAACCTTCGGAAGTAAGAACATTAAGGTCTAAAAAGGGAATCGAAGCGAATGTGCAAGTGAATACGAACTTGGTGGATTTCTATGGTGATTATCCATCGGGTTATTCGGATGACAATTTTGTAACGCGTTGGGTCACTTATGCCAATGCTAAGTTAGATCATAATATACGCGAGACTCTGTATCCTGCACTCCAGCAGGCAATAGACGGACAAACGCAAATTCAAGCAGTAAATATATTGCTCAATTGGGTGCAAACTGCATTTGAATATGGATATGATAATGAAATTTGGGGTCAAGATCGTGCCTTCTTTGCGGCTGAAACGCTCTTTTATCCATACAGCGATTGCGAAGATAGAAGCATTCTGTTCTCGCAATTAGTGCGTGATTTGTTAGGCTTGGATGTATTGCTGATTTATTATCCAGGTCACTTGGCAACAGCTGTCAATGTGGCAGATGATCAAGTACAAGGAGATTATCTGGTCTATCATGGCAAGAAATTTGTAGTGTGCGACCCTACTTATATCAATGCGCCCGCTGGTAAAACAATGCCAGAGATGGATAATTCAACTGCAAAAGTGGCATTTTTAAGTAAATAGCTTGTCATTTTTAATTAAGCCATTATGAGGAACACAAAAGATAAACAATATGATGTATTTATTAGTCATTCAAGTAAGGATGACCATCTTGCGATTGAAATATACAAATATTTAACGCAAAATAATGTAAAATGTTGGTTAGATAAGTGCTCTATCTTACCTGGAGAACCATATTCTGCATCAATTATGAAGGGCTTGACTGGTTCTCGCTGTTTTATGTTGTTGTACACTAAGAATGTTATAGGTTCTGGGCACATATTAAATGAAATAGATAATGCTTACAACAAAGATAAACATATTTTGACATATGTTGTTGATAAGACACCTATGTCTGAAGAACTAAACTATTATTTATCGCGCCCGCAACAGATACACTCATATCCTAATTATAAAGAAAAATTATCAGTTTTACTGAGTGCTATTAAAGATGAGAATGTAGAAGAAGCGGGAGATATAGCCAAAGAATCTTCCGATGGTTCTGGTAAAGGAAAAAAGAATAAAAAATGGTGGTGGATACTATTATTATTGTTATTGTCTTTGCTGGCATTAGGTTTATGGCTTGGTCTAAAATCTGACTATGATATTTTTCAATGTGATAATCATACTGTGGTAGGAGTTGATTCGACTACTATTATTACAGAGAGTACTGCGGTTAGTGAAACGGCTCAAAAAGATATTAAGAAACCTACAGTTGTACCAGAGACTAGGAGTAAACCTACACCAAAATCAAAACCTATACCTTCCGTTTCTCAAGCACCAAAGTCTATACCAGATAATATAGATCCAGCTCCCCAATTACCGATTGCAACAACTCCGATCAAAG
>CALZHO010000104.1 GCA_945787425.1 uncultured Bacteroidales bacterium | reverse complement strand
TGCGCTTAGCAGTTGCAAGGTGTCAATGGGTATGAGCGGTATGCTGAGTCCGTAGCAAATACCCTTGGAGATACTTGCACCGATGCGCAATCCGGTGTAGCTGCCTGGCCCTTGCGATAGAGACACGGCGTTTAGTTTCCAATTGTGCTGACGGGCTTCGCAGAGCAGTTGATCAATGAAGACGGGCAATTCGCTGGCATGATTAGCCCCCTCTAAATTGGCTCGCGATGCCATACATACACCATCAATGCTGATGGCTGCCGAGCAACAATTAGTAGATGTTTCTATGTTAAGTATTACCATTTCTTTGAAAAAACACTATTTAACCCGCAAAGGTAGTGCTTTTTTTTGAAATATGCAAATAAAATCGCCCGAACGCACTATTTTTCATATTCATTTTTCCAGCCAGAGCCATGTGGTGTTGCTTTCTTTACCCAAATAGCGCACTTTAGCTTGCACTATTTCGGCATCGTGTGGAAGAGCCACAGGGGTCTGATACACTTGCCACTCTCCATGATCGACGCGATAGATAATCTCGCCACCTTCCATCACTTTGTTCATCGCCACTATCACCTGTAAACTATCAACCGTCAACTGCTTTACACCAGGTTGCTGGATATGGAAATGGCGACCGCTGGCAGCCAGTTGAGGGAGAAATACCTCATATACCAGTTGGTTGTATTCGCTCAGAGTAAGTGCGCTGCGGTTGTTCCATGCACGCTCTACCAGACCATAGATCTTAGGGTAAATTTGCCATTCCACTTGGCTGAAGGAGCGAATGACTTCGCTCCATAATTGGGCATTCATACCGATGACATTGGGGTGAATGAGCGGTTCCCAATCGAAGGATCGGTACTCGTCGGTATAACCGCCCCAGTTGAGTCCTTTCTCCTCGTGGTGGTTGCAGTAGGCAAAGTCGAAGTAGAGGCGGTTGGCATTAGCGAGTACGACAGGGTAGCCCGCCTGGGCCATCTCCAGCGGTTTGGTATCGCTGTTGAGCCAAGAGTAGCAAATAGCTCTGCTCTGGGCAGGACAGAAGTGGGTAATCTCTTCCCAACCCATGGGCTGGAGGTTGTAGCGATTGAGGATAGCCAGCACTTCGTTGATAAAGGTTTGGTGTTCCTCGCGTGTCAATGCGCCTTGGGGTACCTCATCGCCGCCGATATTGAAGAGGGTGAGCGGATAGCCCGCTTCGGCGTGCATCTTTACGATTTCGGTCACCACATGGTCAATAAACTGCACGGCATAGGGTTTGGTGACGTCAATGACGTTGTCGGTGTAGTTTTGTGCAGAGAGATAAACGCGTGCGTCGAAGGCGCTGTCTGTGAGCAAGTGTCCCATGGCTTTCTTGGCGGCACGCATGTGTCCAGGCATATCTATCTCAGGTATCACGCGTATGTGACGCTCGCCCGCATACCTCAATAATTCAATGTATTTTTCGCGTTTGATATAGCCATTAGCTGTGGTGGGGGCATTAGGGTCCCACCCTCCGCAGTACATGGGTAGGAGGCACTCGCTCTCGTCGATGGTATAGCCGCGTTTGGAGCCGATAGAGGTGAGTTGGGGTAACCCAGGAATCTCCAAACGCCAAGCTTCGTCATCGGAGAGATGGATATGCAGCACATTGAGTTTGTGGTATGCCATGATATCCAGAATGCGATAGATAGAGTCCACGGGGTAGTAGTTGCGTACCACATCAAGCATGATACCACGGTGGTGTAGGTCGGGGTAGTCGGTCACGGTGCCGCATGGTATGACTTCGCCCCATTGCTGGAGTGTCTGTTGAGCGTAGAACACCCCTGCCTCATCGCTGGCCTCGATGATGATTCGCTCTGGGGTGATCACCATGGTATAACCCTCTGCCACCATGTTGGCATCGGTGCGCGTAATGATCTCTGCTTTTGCTACCTCGCACTCGCCTTCCGTATATACAACCTGCTTAGGCTGTGGCAACAGAGGCAGTATTTCTCGTCTCTCGCCTTTCGCCTCTCGCCTCTCGCCTAATATCCCTGCTACGTAATCATACACATACGCTCCGTCAGCGTAGGGTGTTTTCTCCCATGTCACGATGCCGCGTTTCATCTGCTCTGGACGTGTGAATGGCGCATAGGTACAAGGGATACTAATCGGCTTTCCACCTTTCACCTTTACCAAAAAGAACCCTTCTGGATACGATGTCTGACGGATGACACTACCGCGGCAACGCAACCGGAATGTGCGGCTCTCGTTGGGCATGAGCCACTCAAAGTCAGAGGTGGGTTCGATGCTGTGGAAACTGGCTTGTAGTTCTGTTTGTTTGAGTTGTTCACCCTCGGTGAAGATGGGGTGTAGCGACATGTAGTTGAAGTATAATATCCACCCCTCGTTGATGATGGGGGAGTTGGATTGATTGGTGATGGTCAGGTACCATTCGCACACACCAGGAGTCACATCGTTTTGACCCATCTCCCAATGAAGCGACATGGGTGGAGTAGATGTGCATGCCATCATAGATACTGCGAAAAAGATAAAAAATAAGTGACGAATACATGGTTTCATGGTGAAAGATTTTTATAAATGCGCTGCAAAGGTACAAAAAATAAACAACTTATACAAAAAAATCCTTCAAAACTTGCACAAATCAAAATAATTACTTACTTTTGCACACTAATTGCAAACCACCCCATCAGCAAACGTACATTATGGAAGTTATAATCGAACTCAACGAAGCCTTGGATACCGCCACTTTTTATGGCGTGAATAATATCAATATGCTATGCCTGAAGAATCAGCATCCCGATGTGCGTATCGTGGCGCGTGGTTATCAGGTGAAGGTGGTGGGGGCGCAGGCGGCCATCGCACGTTTTGAACAGAATATGCGTAAGTGCGAAGCGTTTTGCATTAAGAATAATACACTGACCGAGGAGCAGATACTGCAACTGCTGCACGGTGAAGAGCCCACGGAATTCCTCCAAGACAACCTTATCCTACACGGCGTAAACGGCAAATCCATCGTAGCGCGTAGCGCCAACCAGCAATTGCTCGTGGATGCCTACGAGGAGAATGACCTGCTCTTTGCTGTCGGTCCTGCAGGTAGTGGAAAAACCTACACTGCCATCGCATTGGCAGTGCGCGCCCTCAAGAATCGCGAAGTCAAGCGCATCATCCTATCCCGTCCTGCGGTTGAGGCGGGCGAGAAACTGGGATTCCTTCCTGGCGACATGAAAGAGAAAATCGACCCTTACCTACAACCCCTCTACGATGCTTTGCAGGATATGATTCCTGGTGCCAAACTCAATGAGTATATGGAGCGTGGTGTGATTCAGATTGCACCTTTGGCATTCATGCGCGGTCGCACGTTGGCTGATGCCATTGTGATTCTCGATGAGGCGCAGAATACCACCACAGCCCAACTCAAGATGTTTCTCACACGATTGGGTATTCATGGCAAGATGATTATCACGGGCGACCTCACGCAGATTGACCTACCCGCCAGCCAAAAGT
Source organism: uncultured Bacteroidales bacterium (assembly GCA_945787425.1). GTDB lineage: Bacteria > Bacteroidota > Bacteroidia > Bacteroidales > Paludibacteraceae > Colicola. Next base: position 1,121 of record CALZHO010000104.1, on the reverse strand, counting down.
CAGGACTCAAAGATGCTTTAGAACGGCTGAAGGACATCCGTGGCATAGCCATTGTAGCATTCAACCAAAAAGATATTGTTCGCCATCATTTGGTCAAGCAGATTGTGGCTGCGTATGGAGAAAAGATGAAAGACAAAACACAAGAATATGAAAAAGATTTATTTGATACTCGCACTCTGTAGTGCATGGGTGGCAGGTATGGCCTGCACCAATTTCTTAGTAGGCAAAGATGCCTCTCAGGATGGTAGCACGATGATTTCGTATGCTGCCGATAGTTATGCCCTCTATGGTTTTCTGCACTTTGTTCCTGCAGCCGACCATCCAGAAGGTGCTGTACGCGAAGTGAAAGACTGGGATACAGGTAAACCCCTTTGCACCATCCCACAAGTAGCACATACCTACAACGTGGTAGGCAATATGAACGAGCATCAGCTCGCTATCGGTGAAACTACTTGGGGTGGACGTCCAGAGTTAGAGAGTGGCGAGGGTATTGACTATGGTTCACTGATTTACATTGCATTAGAGCGTTGCAAGACGGCACGCGAAGCTATCAAGTGCATGACCGACCTCGTGGCTGAGTATGGCTATGCCAGCAGCGGTGAGACCTTCTCTATCGCCGACCCCAACGAGGTATGGCTGATGGAACTCATCGGCAAAGGCAAAGTGGAGAAGGGTGCCGTATGGGTTGCCACCCGTGTACCTGATGACTGCATTGCTGCGCATGCCAACCAAGCACGCTTCACCACCATCAATTTCAAGGACAAAGAGAACTGGATGTGGAGCAAAGATGTCGTAAAGTTTGCTCGCAAACAAGGTTACTATACTGGTAAAAAAGACGAGGATTTCAATTTCCAAGAGGCATATGCACCATACGACTTCTCTGGCTTGTACGTATGCGAAGCACGCGTATGGTCATTCTTCCGTAAGTTCTCCAACGATATGGATAAATACTTCGATTTTGCTTCAGGCAAGACTTTCGTCGAGACGGGCGGTAAGTACGCAGGCGAGCGTATGCCACTCTATATCAAACCTAACCACAAAGTCAGCGCCCAAGAACTCAAAGACTGCATGCGCGATCAATACGAAGGCACACCTCTCGACATTACCCAAGGTCCAGATGC
>CALZHO010000103.1 GCA_945787425.1 uncultured Bacteroidales bacterium | reverse complement strand
ATATGAAAGCCCACACTCCATGCTCCTGCCTTGCAAAAACGCTCCACATACTTCGCTGGCTCGGTGATCATCAGGTGCACATCCAACGGTTTCTGACAGTGCTTCGCTACGGCTTTCATCACGGGAAAACCAAACGATATATTGGGTACAAAGACTCCGTCCATCACGTCGATGTGCAGGTACTCTGCGCTGCTGCGGTTAATCATTTCGCATTCGCGTTGCAGGTTGCCGAAGTCGGCTGCCAATAGAGAAGGTGAGATGTGGCGCATAGGGGTTATTTTTTAGCGTATCGTTTATAGGGTTTCTGTGTTTTGCTGGTGTGGTTGCCTGCGGCTATGATTTCCAGACACTGCTCTTTGGTCAGTGTTTGGACTTCTACCGAACGAGGGATACGATAATTGCCTTCGGCGGTCTTGATGTACGCACCGTATCGACCGTTCAGCACTTGTATATCGCCAAAATCGTGAATAGGCAACTGTTGTTGCTGGTGGTTCTCCAGCAGGGCAATGGCTGCTTCTGCGCTGATGGTGTGCGGGTCTTGTCCTTTAGGAATGCTGACAAACGTCTTCTCGCAGCGCACGTATGGACCGAACTTACCTTCGCCTACTATCACATCGTGGCCGTTCCATGTGGTCAGGGTATAGGGGAGTGCTGTGGCGAACAACGCCAACGCCTCATCCATAGTGATGGTGAAGATGCTCTGACCTTTTTGCAGCGAAGCGAAACGTGGTTTCTGCTCGTCGCTATCGCCTATCTGCACGCATGGACCGTTCTTGGTGATGCGTGCCAAGACCACCTCGCCCGTCTCGGGGTGCTTACCTATCACGCGTGCTGCCATCTTACCCGAAGGCACTTGCGCTATCAGCGGATGGAAAGTCTGATAAAACTCATCCACGGTCTTCACCCAGTTGGCTTTGCCTTCGGCGATGGCATCAAAACTCTCTTCCGAGCGAGCCGTGAAATCGTAACTCAATATCGTAGGGAATTGTTCTACCAAGAAGTTATTGGTGATGCGTCCCAAGTCTGTAGGCAGGAATTTTCCATTATCTGCGCCCACTATCTCTGATTTCGTTTTATCGCTAATCTTGTTGCCTTGCAGGGTGAGCACGTTGTACGAGCGTTTTTTGCCTTCCACGTTGCCTTTCACCACATATTGGCGACTTTGTATCGTTTCTATCACGGTGGCGTAGGTAGATGGTCGTCCGATGCCTAACTCTTCCATACGTTTCACCAGGGTAGCATCGTTGTAGCGGAGGGGTGCTTTGCTAAACGACTCTTGTGCTTTAGCCGTGTTCAGATGACATGCCATGGGTGCTTCCAATTGCGCCAATGACTGCATACCCATGGATTCTGCGGCATTTTCATCGTCGGTACTCTGTGTATAAACGCGCATGAAGCCGTCAAAGGTCACCACTTCGTGTGTGGCTACCCATAGGTATGGCATATCGCTCATGGCTACTTCTACACGTGTGGTATCTGTTTCGGCATCTGCCATTTGTGTGGCGAGAGCACGTTTGCGAATCAAGTCGTATAACCGACGTTCATCGTTGTTGTTGCCAGCTGTCGCCATGCTCATGTATGTCGGACGGATAGCTTCGTGGGCCTCTTGCGCACCTTTGGAGGTGGTTTGGTATTGGCGACTGCGGTGGTAGGCGGCGCCATATTCCTTCAGAATCTCCTCTTTGGCGGTGTTCAATGCCAGGTTGCTCAGGTTCACCGAGTCGGTACGCATATAGGTGATATGTCCTGCCTCGTATAATGATTGTGCCAATCGCATCGTCTTCGATACGGTGAAGTGCAGTTTGCGGGCGGCTTCTTGTTGCATCGACGAGGTAGTGAATGGGGGGGCTGGACTGCGACGACCCTGTTTGTGGGTCACGGAACTCAATGTGTATGACTGCTTTTGGCATGCCTCCAAGAATGCAAGCGCCTCCTCTTTGCTCGCAAAACGGTGATTGAGCTCGGTGTCGAAACTCACCTGCTCGCCGCTGGCGGTCACACCTGCGAAGGTGGCAGTCACACGGTAGTGTGCATTACTTTCAAACGCTTCTATCTCTTGTTCGCGTTCCACAATCAATCGAACGGCTACCGATTGTACGCGTCCTGCGCTCAGACCGGTCGTCACTTTCTTCCACAGCACGGGCGACAACTCAAATCCCACAATACGGTCCAACACGCGGCGGGCTTGCTGCGCGTCCACCAGGTTGTAGTCTATATCACGAGGGTGCTGCAATGCTTCCTCGATAGCCGTCTTTGTAATCTCATGAAACACAATACGATGTGTGTTTTCGGCAGGCAATTCCAGCACTTCTTTCAAGTGCCATGCTATGGCTTCTCCCTCGCGGTCCTCATCGCTGGCCAGCCAGATGGTCTTAGCTTTTTGAGCGGCTTTACGCAACTGAGCCACCAACTGCTCTTTCTGCGCGTCGATGACATAATTGGGTTGGTAATCGTGCTTGAAATCGATGCCGATACTATTTTTGCCAATGCCCTCAATGTCACGAATATGACCTTGAGAAGACATGATTTGATAATCAGATCCTAAAAATTTACCGATGGTCTTCGCCTTGGTGGGCGACTCTACAATCACTAAATGTTTGCTCATTACTATATATAAGGTGTAGTTTTTTGTTAGGAATTTATATACCAGCTGACACTTACGTGATACTCCTTGAGCGCCCCAGAGAGTTGATTGGGGCGGGGCCCCCGAAAAAGCCTGCTTTTTGGGGTGCTTTGCAAGTTGTTGGATTAAGTTGTTGATTTAAATAATTCTTGTTGTTTCGTTGTTGCGTCAACTCGTATATAGTTTCCTTCTTTTTTTTATGTTTTTTTCTGCGGTCAGTGCCGAACGCGCCGACAAAGGTACAACATTTTTTTGAATGTGCCAAATTTATTTTCTACCTTTTTTTTATTACTTATATAAAGTAAAAGTTTTGTTTTTTTTGCTTTTTTGTTTGCGTATATGTATTTTTTTTTATACCTTTGCACCGTGTTTAATAATAGAGGCGATGAGGCGATAAGGCAAATGGTCATTAGGCAAGAGGCAAAAGGCAAGAAACAGCGGCAAAGCCGCATACTCCTCGCCTCTAACCTCTAACCTTTAACCTTTAACCTCTAACCTTTAACCTACAACAATATGACTTACGTAATTCTAACCATTATTCTTGTCCTCTTTGGTGTCGGACTCTTATTGGCGGAGATATTTCTCTTGCCTGGTTTTGGTATTGCAGGTATCTTTGGGCTTGCCAGTTTGATTGCTGCGGTAGTAATTGCTTATATGAAACTGGCTGTGCTTTGGGCATGGGCTGGTCATGTCACATTAGCTGCTTGCGTAGTGCTTTGCGGTTTGGCCGTGTGGGGGTTCCTCAAGAGCAAAGCCATGGACAAGATGGCACTCGACACCAAGATTGAAGGCGGCGTGGACATGCCTTCCGCTGGCAAACGCATGGAAGAGTTACAAAAATAATCCGTGCCTTTAAACTTTAAACTCTAATCTTTAAACGAAACAATATGGAAACATTCGGTATTCTTCAAATCGTTGGCTTAGCGATCTTAGCTATCCTCGTGATTATTTTCTTCTATTATGTACCTTTCATGCTGTGGATCAACGCAGTAGTGAGCGGCGTACATGTATCGTTGGTGCAACTCTTCTTGATGCGTATCCGTAAGGTGCCACCAACACGTATTGTGAACTGTCTGATTGAGGCGCACAAGGCGGGTCTGACCGACGTGAAGCGCGACGGACTGGAGGCGCACTTCCTCGCTGGTGGACATATCGAACGTGTGGTGCATGCGCTCGTGAGTGCCAGCAAAGCGAATATGCAACTCTCTTTCCAGATGGCTACTGCTATTGACCTCGCAGGCCGTGATGTGTTCGAGGCAGTGCAGATGTCCGTTAACCCTCGCGTGATAGATACTCCACCTGTGACCGCAGTGGCAAAGGACGGTATTCAGCTCATTGCCAAAGCGCGTGTGACTGTGCGTGCCAACATTAAGCAACTCGTCGGTGGTGCTGGCGAAGACACTGTTTTGGCTCGTGTTGGCGAGGGCATCGTATCTTCTATCGGTTCGGCAGAGAGCCACAAACTGGTGCTGGAGAACCCAGATAGCATCTCCAAACTCGTGCTCAGCAAAGGTCTGGACGCAGGTACAGCGTTCGAGATTTTGAGTATTGATATTGCGGATATTGATGTAGGTAAGAACATTGGTGCACAATTGCAGATGGATCAAGCTGAGGCGGACAAGAACATCGCTCAGGCAAAGGCAGAGGAGCGTCGTGCTATGGCTATTGCTAATGAGCAAGAGATGAAGGCGAAGGCGCAAGAGGCACGTGCGAAAGTGATTGAGGCAGAGGCATTGGTACCACAAGCCATGGCAGAAGCCTTCCGCAATGGCAACCTCGGCATCATGGACTACTACCGCATGCAAAATATCCAAGCGGACACTACCATGCGCGAAGCCATCGGCAAACCTGCTAACGCGCCAGAAAAGAAAAAGTGAAAATAGCACTCTTGCAATATCCTATAGCATGGGCGGATAAGGAGACCAACCTCCGCCTTGCAGAACAGCGTATCGCCGCATTGGCTGGCAAAGCCGATGTGGCGGTATTGCCTGAAATGTTCGCT
>CALZHO010000102.1 GCA_945787425.1 uncultured Bacteroidales bacterium | reverse complement strand
CCAAACTTAAGACAAGACACCAACTGATATAAAATCCTAAAAAAATGTACTATTTGATTGCTTATGACAGGTTTTGTCAGTTTATTGCAGTACCTTTGCAGCGTTTTTTGAAAAAAATGAATGTTTAACCATTAAAAAGTACACTTATGCATGCTGGTCAATCATTTCTCATCCCTTTTGATGAATTCACTTCTTTTGAGCAAAGGGAGAATCAATCAGCTCAAAACTTGCCTTCTCTTGAGCAAAAATTACCAAATATTTGTATATCTCAAAAAAAAGTAGTACCTTTGCCGGCTGAAACTTTAAGAAATAATCAAGGATATCGTATGGCTGAAAAGAAAGAATTTACATCATCCCGTCAAAAAGTTACCTATTTGGATTTGTTTGCTGGTGCTGGTGGCTTCAGTGAGGGATTTATGCAGGCATATACGGATGATAAGTACTACGATTTTCGTTTGGCAAGCGATATCAACGAAAATTGCGAACTCACCCATAGAGTGCGCTACAACGATGTGCTTGGATTGGATACAGAGTTTATTTGCCAAGATATAATGGAGGATAGTTTTCTCCCGAATTTGCTCAATAAACTCAAGGGGCAGCAAATTGATGTTGTAACGGGTGGACCCAGTTGCCAGTCATTCAGTCTTGCTGGACGAAGAAAGAAACTGGATAAGCGTGACGACCTGTTCTATCACTATCTAAAGGTTATCAAGGCGCTTCGTCCCAAATATTTTGTGATGGAGAATGTGAAAGGTATTTTAACCAAAGATGAAGGACGGGTAAAGGAGCAAATCATGCGTGCTATTCGTTCTATCGTAGATGAGCAGTCCGTACACTTCTTATTCGACTATTTGAAAGAGGTAAAAGAAATTATTCCCACCTATATCTATACAGCATTATGTGCTAAACTTTGTCTTGAGATTGACACTGCAGATTGTGCTAAGATAAGTGACCAGTTGCACAGTAGTTTGGATGTGCAATTCCGTGATATAACAAAAAATCTGGCATATAATGTAAGCAAGAGCAACGAGGCAGTCAATACCATCCGTCATGGATTGATACTTCTGCAACAAAAGCAACAGCGCGATGAAATCCGCAAGCAAATCATTCACTTAAAGACTATCTCGCATATTGATAATGACTCGTTTGTAGATAGTTATAACTCACTCATTGAAACTATATCCGATGAGCGAATTTTGGATCAGATTTTTGTTGCTATAGATAATGTAGCAACCATGGTGGATGCGAAAGAGAGTGTGGCTACTTTCAAACAATGTATAGAAATACTAACTATGACTTTTGATGAATGTATTGACTTGTTGCATGGATATATCAAAGGCAATACAAATTTAGAAAGTCGTTTGGAAAAAGTACTGGAAGAAGTTCGATTGTACCATATTGATGAACCGTTTGTGTTGCTGGCTTCTGATTATGGTGTGCCTCAAAACCGTGAACGAGTAGTATTTATTGGTTGTCGCAAAGACCAAAAGGCTATTACAGCTATTCCTGCTACAGTACAAGGTGAGGATAAAGTGACAATATATGAAGCGCTTTGGGATTTGAATATGATAGGTAATGGAGAAACTGTGACCCATTACAAAAATCCAAAACCTATTGCGCAATACGAATCATGTAAGCAAACGCGTGATATTCAAGGGCAGATTGATGAACGCGGCATGCTATTTTCTGATTGGTCAAGGATAGGACGATTAGGACATCGTTTTACATTTGATGTAGAGCCATTCTATGTCGCTAATATGGATGATTACAAGCAAGAACGCAAGCATAAGCACATGGAATTATTTAATCACCAAACAAGTTCTCAAAATGAATCTGTACGTAAGCGTTTACGAATAATTGCTGAGTGTGGTGACTACGATGCTGCAAAAGAGCAATTAAGGGCTTGTGGTTTGGAATCGCAAAAAAGAAATTACAATGTGCTTGAGCCACTTGGGCAAAGTCCTACTATCTGCACCATGCCAGATGACTATATCCACTATTCTGCATATCGACCCATGACGGTACGCGAAATGGCTCGTCTGCAAAGCTTTGATGATTCATTTGTTTTCCAAGGCAAACGACAAACAGGAGGCAATAACCGTCAAAAAGAAATTCCACAATATACGCTCGTTGGAAATGCAGTACCACCATTGATGGCTCGTGCCATTGCCAATGTCATATTAGCGCAAATTCAATAATTCAGGACTATGATACACATGCGTCCATTCACTCCACAGGAGTTGAGAAATCAGCAGTACCTCGTTAATCTTGGTATCTCATTCACGCAAGTACAAATCACAGAAACTGGACTCAAGAAAGGCATATTGGATGCTACTGCACCTATGCGTGCTTATTTCAAAGAGAATAGTATTCATGATTACGAATTACAATTGCAAGGTCCAGATTACAAGTATCTTGTGCCAACTCATATCCTAACGTTTCAATCTGAGTTAATCACACAAACATCACTCTATCGCCCTGTAACTAAAAAGGGAGATCCTCGATTGTGGATATACAAATTGCAAGCTTATACTCAGCCTGATGATATTCATATTCTGATTGCATATAATGGTGAGTTATTAGTTATTAACTCCACCAAAGAGGATATCAAACAGGCAGTAGAGTCGGTATTACTTAATCCTATTAAAGAATATGTACTTTCTATTTCAGACCAAGCACAAGCAGTATCTCGTGAACTACTCCAGCATTTCCGTAATGCTTCTGGGCAATGGTTTGAATCTGAGATATTGGCAGATACTGGAATAGGAAGAACGATAGAAACGCTTCTGGGTATTCCAATGAACTCCGATAAGACGGCAGATTATAAAGGTATAGAATTGAAGTCTGCAAGAGGGAATAACCCAGGAGCAAGAAAAAATCTATTCACGCAAACACCAAACTGGGAGCTTAGCCGTTGTAAATCAGGACAAGAGATAGTCAATAAATATGGCTATTTCACAGAAGAAGGATTAAAAACTATTCAAACAACGGTATCGGCAAGTCATCCAACAAGAGATTTGCAATTGATGGTAAATGAACTCGATGGCTTGTTGGAATTGCAACATATACGCGAAACGGGGCATGATGATGTAGCTGTATGGCAATTACTTACATTACATGAGCGACTGCTAACCAAACACCATGAAACATTTTGGATAAATGTGGAGAATCGTATAGAGAATAATAAGGAGTACTTCCGATATGACAATATTATTCATACCAAAAATCCCAATATAGGTCAGTTTGATGTGCTTTTGGGGCAAGGGATGATAAGTGTGGATTTATTGATATGCCGTCCCTCGTTCCAAAAATCGGGTAGAACAGGCGGCGATACATATAGTTTCAAATTAAAATCAAAAGCTATGCCGTTGCTCTTCCCTGAAAAAATAGTATATACGATATAAGCATCTTCAAAACAACGTATCTATCTCATAAACCCACATACGCATGTAGCGCTATGTGGGTTTATTTTTTCCACCTTTCCCCTCTCACCTTTCCCCTTTCCCCTTTCACCTTCCACCTTTCACCTTTCCCCTTTCCCCTTTCACCTTTCACCTTCCACTTCTATATCGTATTTCTCGCAGAGGTATTTCACCACGTGCGGGGAGACGAGAATACCCGAATACTATTCGGGACAAGAAACATCAATAGGATAAACTGGCTCCGTGTGGAGAAATTCACCACACGCAGGTGCAAATGTGGAGAAATATGCTACACGTATATGCCGCAAAAGCAGTAATTTTGCAGCGAAAAACGAAGTTATGAAACATCAACAGAAAACACCCTTAGACGACCTCGTCTGCAAACATGTCAAACAACTTCTCAACGAACGCTGTATGAGCGTCCGACAACTGGCTACAGGCATCAATAGAGATCACTCACAACTCAACAAAATCCTACACGGAGAAGCTATTCTTCCCGCTTATCTCATCGACGAGTTCGCCAGTTTCTTCGAAATAGACCGCCTCGCATTAATGACCGAAACGGATACTATTTTCTGTATGGACGACCCGAATAACACCATACACATCTCCATACGAATACCATCGTTCAATATATACAAACAAGTAATCAAATTTTTAACCCCAATCAGAAAATAGAAAGATGAGCAAACAGGATAAAAAAGAACTACGGCAACAGATTGCGTGCGAGTGGCTACAAGAGAACTACCTTAATTATGGCTCACTGCGGCATGATGTCGTGACGGATAGGCTCCAAATTCGCATAGCGGATAGTTTAAGTGCACCCCATAACGCCACGAGCGTTATCGGGGACCCCGCAGAGGACGCTTCGTTACAGAATGCCCCAGAGGGGCTACAGTTTAGAGGCAGGGAAAATTGGCGGAACCTCACCGACAAGGACATCAACACGATGGTGTGTCAATGCGTAGCGGAAAAGGGAGTGAACATATCCGTAACAGAGATGTGGACTGCGCTCAAGTCCGATATGGTGCCTGCGGTACACCCACTGCGAGAGTGGCTGAATGGATTACAGCCGTGGAGTTCCAATGAGCCAGATTGGATAGACCTCGTCGCGCAAAAGGTGAGAGTGAAACCTTCAGGCGAGGAGGCGATAGGCGATAAGGCGAGAGGCGAGGAATTATGGCGCGCATGCTTCAAGAAATGGTTTGTGGCGATGGTGGCGAGTTGGATGAA
>CALZHO010000101.1 GCA_945787425.1 uncultured Bacteroidales bacterium | reverse complement strand
TATATCTTCGGTGAATCTGTCGGAGAGTTTCTCACCATTGATAGGTGTGAATATGACGATGAAAAATTCTCTGTCAGCCAAGGTGGAATATCGCAAACAACGTAATATATCGCTGAATGTCAATTCGGTGCAAATCAGCGAGGGACACACCGATGAGTTCGTGATTGGTGCGGGATATACGATTAAAGATTTGAGTTTTATTGCCAAGTCTGGCGGCGCTCAGAAGAAGGTTAGCAATGACTTAAAACTGAATGTGGATGTGAGCTACAAGGATATAAAGACCTTGTTGCGTAAAGTGGAAGAGGGTATTACTCAGGCAAGTTCGGGTAATAAAGTGTTTGGTATCAAGATTAGCGCGGACTATGTGTTGTCGCAAAAGATAAATCTGCAACTCTTCTATGACCACCAAGGTACGACACCGCTGATTTCTTCGTCTTACCCCACCAAGGCGGATAATTTTGGTATCAATATCAAGTTGATGCTGACGCGATAGTATGTATAAAGTTGGTATCATAGGTCCAGAATCCACTGGCAAGAGTACTTTGTCGCAATATTTGGCAAAACGTTACGATGGGTTGTGGCTGCCAGAATACGCGCGCATATATTTAGAGGAACGTGCGCGGGAGCACGGGGGCGCGTACGCGTACACGCACGAGGATGTGTTGCGAATTGCGGAATATCAGGTGAAACAGTTGCAAGAGTTATCTCTGCAGGAAGGACTGGCATTTTTTGATACAGAGTTGATTATTACGAAAGTGTGGTTGCAACACAAGTATGGCGAGTGTCCAACTTTCATAGAGGAGGCATTGCGGAAATATCCAATGGATATGTATCTGCTATGCTACCCTGATTTGGAATGGCAACCCGACCCTGTGCGAGAGAATCCGAGTATACGTGAGTACTTATTTGATTGGTACGAAAGGGAAGTGCAGGCATTGGATATTCCGTATTATATCATTCGACATGGGGAGAAGGGAAAGGTGGAAGCTGAAAAGTGAAAACTGGAAGGTGAAAAGTGCAAAAAAACCGGAAAAATGCGATTATTTTTCACTTTTTTGCGAAAATATTTGGTCATATCAAAAAAAAGCAGTACCTTTGCACCCGCTTTCGAAAAGAAGCATGGTCCGTTAGCTCAACTGAATAGAGTACCACACTACGGATGTGGGGGTTGCAGGTTTGAATCCTGCACGGATCACGAAGAAAAGACCGCTGAATGGCGGTCTTTTTTGTTGTTGGTTATTGGGGCGGATTACGGTGTCCTATTGGACTTCCAGATTCTGGAAATAGGAAGCCAGGTGATAACCCTATTATTCTTCGGATCGGAGGACATAGAGAGAAGGCAGATTGCGTCCTTTCTCATCGAAGTCCAGTCCGTAGCCAAGTACAAATTTGGTGGGAATGGATTTGCCAATGTATTTAGGAGTGGCATCGGGGAATTGCAACGAATCGGGTTTGAACAGGAAAGAGGTGAGTTCCACCGAACGAGCACCTTCGTCTTTGAGCTGCTGGATAAAGCCATGCATGGTGAGTCCAGTGTCCACGATGTCTTCGATGACAATGATGTCACGGTCTTTGATAGGTACTTGCAAAGGAATGAGCATATTTACTGTGCCTGTGGTCGCTGTGCCTTCATAAGATTTGAGGCGAACAAAGGTGATTTCCGCGGGTAGCGTAATGTGCTTGAAGAGATCGGAGGCGTAGATGAATGCGCCGTTGAGAACGCAGATAAACAGTGGCTCACGACCTGCATAATCGGCATTGATGCGCTCTGCTACTTCGGATACGATTGTGGCAATCTCTCGTTGGGACAAGTACTCATCAAAGATGAGATTGTTGACGGTGACACTCTGCATGGGATGAAGAATATTTTAAATTAAGGTGCAAAATTACTGCTTTTTGGGGATATTCGCAAGTGTGAAGAGCGTTTTCTGATGAAAAATATAGGAGTTTTTGGCATAGTGTTTGCATAATTGAAAAAAAAGTAGTACCTTTGTAGGCGATAAATTATGCCAACTTTAAAAATACAAGCAATATGAAAAACGAAGAACTCGAAAAAGTATTGGCTATTGCTGAGCAATGGACCAAAGAGCCTTATGATGCTGACACCCGTGCTGCGGTGAAAGCCATGATTGAGGCAGAAGACAAAACCGAACTCATTGATAGTTTCTATCGCACACTCGAATTTGGTACTGGTGGTCTGCGTGGACTCATGGGGCCAGGTACCAATCGCATGAACAAATACATCGTGGCACAAGCCACCCAGGGCTATGCCAATTACCTCCTCAAAGTACAACGCGAAAGCGGTTTCACCACCCTCAAGGGCGACACCGTCAGCGTCGTAGTAGGTCACGATTGCCGCAATAACGGTCGTTTGTTCGCAGAGACAGTGGCTGCGGTCTTCGCTGCCAACGGTATCAAGGTCTATCTCTTCGAGAGCCTCCGCCCAACACCAGAGGTTAGCTTCGCTATCCGTCACCTCTCTGCACAAGGTGGTGTCAATGTAACCGCAAGTCACAACCCTAAAGAATACAACGGCTACAAAGCTTATTGGGAAGACGGTAGCCAAGTGCTCCAACCACACGACCAAGGCATCATCGACGAGGTGAACAAAGTGACCCTCGCTGACGTGAAAATGACTGGCAATAAGCACCTTATCGAGATCATAGGCGGCGAGATGGACTACGACTACATGCAAGCCGTGAAGACTGTCATGATTGACCAAGAGGCCATCCTCCGTCAAAAAGACCTCAACATCGTTTATACCCCTCTCCACGGTGCAGGACGCCAAATCATCCCAATGTGCCTTCGCTCCTGGGGCTTTGAGAACATCCACGTAGTGCCTGAGCAAATGGTCATCGATGGCAACTTCTCTACCGTACAAAGTCCTAACCCAGAGAACGCTGAGGCAATGACCATGGGTATGAACCTTGGTACCCAACTCAACGCCGACCTCGTCATCGCTTCTGACCCAGACGCCGACCGTATTGCTATTGTTTGCCGCAACGACAAAGGCGAGTGGACCATCATCAACGGCAACCAAACCTGCATGATGTACTGCTACTACATCATCAACAATATGAAGAAACTTGGCAAACTTCGCCCAGAGCACTACCTCGTTAAGACCATCGTTACCAGCGAGTTAATCCGTAAGATGGCAGACGCACAGGGTGTGACTTTGACCGATGAATATACAGGCTTCAAGTGGATTGCTAACCGTATCCGCGAATGGGAAGGCACACGCAAATACATTGGCGGTGGCGAAGAGAGCTTCGGCTTCTTGCCATATGATGCAGTGCGCGATAAATGCTCACCTTCTGCTATTTGTCTTATTTGCGAGATTGCTGCCTATGCGAAGGACAACGGCATGACCCTCTACGATTATCTCCTTAATATGTATATGGAGTACGGCTTCCAACGCGAAACCACTATCAATGTCGTTCGCCCTGGTAAGTCTGGCGCAGAGGAGATTCAAGCCATGATGGTTAACTATCGCCAAAATCCTCCTATGGAGATTGCTGGTGAGAAAGTCATTAAGTCCAAAGACTTCAAGACCCTCGTTCAACGCGAATTGGTGAATGGCGAGTGGGTAGAGACACCTATCACAATGGCACTCAATGCTACCAGCAACGTGCTCCAATACTTCACCGAAGGTGGCATGAAGATTTCTGTTCGCCCAAGTGGTACCGAGCCAAAGATCAAGTTCTATTTCGAGATTCCTGCTGAGATGCCAACTCCTGCCGACTACGACAAAGCCGTTGCCGAAGCCGAATCCAAAGTCCCTGCTATCAAAGTGAGCTTGGGTATTTGATTCTAAAGGTGATAAAGTTATTAAAGAAAAATCCGCGGAAAAATAGAATCTGCGGATTTTTCTTTTATAACTCAATGTGTTGTGCTTCAATAGGTTCGGAGAGGAAAAGTGATGCCGATTCGGCAAACTTGGTGGCAGATTCGGTAGTAAGGAACTTTGAATTTTGAATTTTGAATTTTGAATTATCTTCAAGGGCGTGTCTATTTTTCAAGGCGCGTTCGGCAATGTCAGGATGGCGGTGGAGATAATCGGCTAAACTCTGCGCGACAATCTCGCCTTGAGAAATTAGCCCCCCTCCAACTCCCCCCTGAAGGGTGGAGGGTTGGTGTGGAGTATTGATGACAATGTTTGGTGTTGTTTTTAGAAACGCTTCAATCTTGGGTTGGAGTAGGGGATAATGGGTGCAACCCAAAATAATGGTATCAATCAGCGGATCGCGGGTGAGAAGTTCGGTTAGGTACTTTTCTACGAAATAGTTAGCACCATCGCCCAAATGTTCGCCCGACTCAATCAGCGGTACCCACATGGGGCATGCCTGCTGGGTAACAGTCAGAGTCGGGTCTTGTTTGAGAAGTTCGATGACATAGCTTTCGGATGCCACTGTGCCCGGGGTGGCAAGTACGCCGATATGTTTGGTACGCGTGCGTTGTGGCACAACCTCCACTGTGGGGCGGATGACACCTAACACGCGAAGTTCGTCAGGATTGATATTGCGCTGCTGAATAGTGCGCAACGCCTTGGCACTGGCGGTATTACAAGCGAGAATAATCAGATTGCAACCCTGCTGGTGCAGGTAATTGACCGCCTGAAGGGTATATTCGTAAATGACATCAAACGAGCGTGTTCCGTAGGGGGCACGCGCATTGTCGCCCAAGTAGAGATAATCGTACTGGGGAAGATGTTGGCGAA
>CALZHO010000100.1 GCA_945787425.1 uncultured Bacteroidales bacterium | reverse complement strand
ATTATTTATGTATTAGTGTGCTCTAAATTTCGGGGGATTCAATAAAATTGCATAAAAAATTTGCGGGAATTATTATTTTTTTACTACCCTTGCAGCGAAATTTCCCTAATATGTAACAAAAATGGGAAAAATAACAATGATGAGATAGATAATTCAAAAAAAAACGCACATAAAATTAAGAAAAAATAAAAAAATATTTGCATATATGCAGATTTTATTTTACCTTTGCAACCGTTTTCGTAATTGACGGAAGAATATAGGTATTTGTCGTAACCGAAAACATAGGTACAATTTTTTAAATTTTATTTTTATGAAAAAGATTTACTCTCTTTTCATGGCACTAAGTATTGTGCTATGCGCCATGGCTAATTCTCCATACGTAGTGGAGAATCAATTAGCAGTTTCCACTCCTAAAGTGGTAAAGAAACTTCATTCCGCTGATGTTGCTACCCACAAAGTAGCAAAGCAAGCAAAATTCAACCAACAAGATCGCGAAGCTATCGCAGCAAAGCGTATGGCAAAAGCAACACCTGCATTGCCAGTGAATGGCGCTCGCCAAATTGAGGCAGTGCCAACAATCGCTAAGCAAGCAATGCCTGCAAACGCAGTACGCAAAGCTCCAGCTAAAGCCGCAGCAGAAATCGTAGCTAAAGACACTGTGGAGTTTGTCGCTGCTGCATGGAACTACAAGTATTACGAGGACACACAGGATTGGTGGATGGCTGTGATAGATGAGACTGGCACCTGCCGATTGGATTTTGATTATGTGGTTCCTGTAGAGAATTTTGCAGGTAGTTACACCATCGAAGACTTGGATCTTAATTATTCTTATCTAACTACAATAGATGAAGAAGGATACAAGAAATACATAAATTATGTAAGCGCTGAGTTCACCGTTACCGATAATGCAGAAGGCAAAAGTCTTGTGGCAAATGTTCTCTGTGAGGACAGTGTTCGCTATCTTGTGACTGCTGTAGAGTTGTCATTGCCTGAGGCAAAAGACACCGTAGAGTTGGCTTATACCAATGGTCACTTAGAGGATGGCACACGCAGCAGCGAGACTTTCCAATTCTGGGCTGATGAGAACGGTGTTTACACCTCACTGCTCATTGCTTCTGACCAAGTAGAGGGCGAATATACCGAGAAAGACATGTATGTGGACTATGCCAACTATATCCTTTTCGTTGATGGTACAGATAGCACATTCGTTGACTTCTTGGGTCTCAACTTGACTGTCACCAAAGAAAATCAAACCTATTTTGCAGACGCATACGCATTGGGCGTTGATACCATTATGTATCACATCACCATGTCATGGACCAGACCTGCTCCAGTCGATACTATTGACATCGTAGCCACCAACATGACTATTGACGAATTCGAGTTCTGGGGCATAGTATTCTGCACAGTGTCTGCAAGCAACGAGGAATACACCGTTAACCTCGATATGGCCAATGGCTTGCCATTAGGCGAACTCACCAGCGCAGATTTCAATGTAGAGTGGAGTTCTGTTTCCCGCATTGCAGATGCAACAGAGATTGCGTTTGCAGACATCCTCAGCGCAACTGTTACAGAAGTGGACGGACAACGTGCTATCAAAGCTCAAGCATTAGGTGTAGATAACATTCTCTACAACTTGGATCTCAGTTATGTATTGCCAGAAGCAAAAGACACAGTAGCTATTGAATTCACCACCCCAGCAAGTTCGGAATACTATGACTCAAACGGTGATTATTTTATCTATAATGAAAACGAGGAGTATATCGTAACATTGGACATCTTTGCTGAGAAGAATGCATTAGAAGGCGAATATGAGGGAGAAGACTTCGATTTGTCCTACACTAAAGTAGGTCTTATCGTAGATGGCGATACAACAGCTGTAGCTGTAGCAGCAGCAAAGGCAACTGTAACAAAAGTAAGCGAAGAATTAGCACATATTGACGCTGAGTTGCTCTGCGAGAACGAAGTGCTTTATTTGGTTAGCACCGATGTGGATGTTGCAAAGAAAGGTTTGACATACGATGCCACCGAAGGTTCCCTCGAGGACGAGTACACCACTGAGGACCTCTATACTATCAATGACCAATCTGCTAACGGCTATATCATGTTGGATGTAGAATCTGCTGACGGCAACGACTTGATGGGCTTGGTATTCTGGGTAGATGGCGCAGATGAGAACACGATTATCCCTACAGGTACCTATCCAATCAATGATAGCGCCGAGTCTGGTACTGTGTTGGCAAGTACTGGTATGGGTACAAACGGTTTGACCTATTCACTATATGCAACATTGAATGAAGAAGGTTACATTGTTGAACCATGTTGGTTCATGGTAGGTGGCGAAGTAGTAGTAAGCGAGGAGAATGGCATCTTGAGTATTACTGTAGATGCTGTTAACTCTAACAACTTGCCAATTCACATCACTTGCAAGTACGATCTCAACACCAAACAAGGTTTGCAATACGATATGACTGAGGGTGAGGTTAACCGCACCTACAGCGATGCTGATGTAGTAGAAATTGATACCGAAGAGGTGACTACAACTGGTGGTATCCTATATATGTCTATTGTAGCAGCAGATGGAAGTGATATGATTTCACTTGCATTCGTTGTAAATAGTGTTGATTCTGCCATCACAATCCCTACTGGTACCTATCCAATCAACAATAGTTTTGAGTTGGGTACTGTAATTGCAAGTGAAGGCGTAATAGATGGAAGTATCTATCCTTCATTCTATGGTCAATTAGGCACAAGTGGTGGAATTAAAGTTCCTTGCTACTTTATGGTTGGCGGTAATGTAGTGGTAGAGAATATCGAGGGTCACTTGAAGGTAACTATCGATGCGCTCAACTCTTACGACGTACCTGCACATATCGTATATGAGGCAAATCCAGTAGAAACTGGCTTCGAGAACATCAAAGTAGGCACCAACGCAAGCAAAATGATCGAGAACAACCAACTCTTGATCATCAAAGACGGCGTGAAGTACAACATTATGGGTTCTGTAGTAAAATAATTACTCATCACATACACATTCAAGGAGGGTGCTACGGCATCCTCCTTGTAATGTTTCCATTTAGAAACGCAATTTTTGTTGTACCTTTGTCCCCGATTAAATAATAAAAGGGGACATTTTTATCCTCAAATAGATAAGGCCTTAGGATTAGGTGTTATCAAACCATCATTAGATGATGTGGCACAAGCAAATTGTATCTGCTATACGCGAAATAGGCGAACAAGGATTTTCAGAAGAGTATAAATCGCAGATTAAGCCATTTGTAGAGAAAGTCACGACAGCGGATTTTGAACATGATATTACCTTAGCACCTGTGTGGGTGCGCAATATTTCGCACAATGCATTACGAGTTGCGTTATTACTGCATTACTTACAATCAAAAAATCGTGCCAACCCTGCGGTAGGCACGATTTTTGTTTGTAATTTGATAAAAAATTTGGATATATCAGAAAAATAATGTAACTTTGCAGCGAAAATGAAAGATAACCGATAAAATTAACTATTAAAATGTTAGGAATTTCAACACCGCGTGAGCCTATCAAGGGCGAGTTCGCTAAGAAAATCAAAGCGTCTATTGCTAAAATGAAGCAACAACTTGCTTCGACCAGCAATGTGGCTAAATCAACCTCTGAAGGAAAATATACAGTGATAATAAGAGGTTAATGGCTTTGCAACTATTTCGTGAGATTTTAACTGACGCATCAATATTGTCAGATTTTACTTGTGGACTGCAGGTGATGGATGATTTTATTCATTACAACTTGCAGTTCTTTTTAGATTCTAATTCTTGTCTATCATACTGCTTAAAAGATGAAAACGAAAAAGTTGTAGCTTTTTTTATTCTTCAGTCTGATCAAATTTCTATTGTCGATGAGGATACTATAGATGACATGCAACTGATTCATCCTAATCTTTCAATCACGCCTATTGAATACAAAACAATGGAAATCGAGTATTTAGCAGTTGCGATCGCACATCAAAGAAAAGGAATTGGTACAGAATGTATAAGGCAGATTTTAGATATTGCAAAAGAACAACAAAGAGATACGTTCTTTCTTACGGTAGATGCATACAAATCAAGAGAATATAGCGCAGTTCCATTTTATCGAAAATGCGGTTTTGATGCACTTGATATCGTTGCACCCACTAAGAAAATACTTCCCATGTATAAACCGTTATATGAATAACCCCAGACAAATTATTATTGTCACCGAAAAGGAGGGGAGTTAAGGTTGTTGGCAAAGTAAAGTGCACAGATGTGCACAGATGTTTTCTATAATACGTCCACACGCGTGCGGGGACGAGAATAAGAAATTGCCGTGCACATCTGTGTACCGTGCACCGATCAGCGCTCTTCGCGAACGAGACCAGACGCTCCTTAGTCGTCTCTACGGACTGAACGGCGAGAAAGCGATGACAGTCAGCGAATTGGCCATAGCCATGGGAATTACGCAAAGGCATATACGCCAACTGCGAGATCGGGCGTTGAAACGCTTGCAGAAAGAGAAAGATGTTAAAAATGGTTAAATGTACCTGAAAACTGTTCCGTTTTTTAGAAAAATACGGAATAGTATATGTGAACGGCGCAGTGGGCCCCGCAGGCAGGGGGTAGCATAAGGGTATGGTAAGGGTATGGAAAATTTTTAATTATTTTTGCAGCGAGCGAAGCGAAGCGTATTTTTGTTTCAAAATTTTAGTAGGTCAGCAGTGCTTTGCGCAATTACTTTCTTACAGG
>CALZHO010000099.1 GCA_945787425.1 uncultured Bacteroidales bacterium | reverse complement strand
GATCCTGAATGGATTGGCCGGGGTAGTTCTATTCGCTATTTATTTGGTAATCAAAACCAAACAGGATTAGTATGTTTCTTTGCCATCACCACACAATGCCTATACACCTTTGCGTATGGAAAGGGCAAATTTAATCTCTTTTTGCTGCTTGTAGTATCGCTGACATCCGTGATATTTTTAGGTTCGATGACATCAGCAATGGGCATAGTATTGCTTACACTTTATATTCTATTGCATCGTATTTTTAAGCATCCAAAAGTTTGGTTAACCGTTTTTGCGATTTTATACGTAGCCGCATTTATGCTGCTTATTTGGTATGGAAAGGATATTGAACAAGTGAAATGGGCCACCACTTTTATTGAGGGTACATTGAACAAAGACACTACCTTCAGTAAACGTACGGTTATATGGGAACATGCCGTTGAACTGATTAAAAATCATCCTGTAACAGGATATGGCATTCAAAATGTAGAGTGGAACGATGAAAATTTAGAGGGATCTGGAACGCACAACTTATGGGTGATGTTTCTACTTAGTGGAGGAATGTTGTCATGTTTCTTCTTTATATTTATCGTAATTTATGCCATTCGCAATGCGTTGTCTATAAAACACAAAGTAACAACGACTATCGTAATGGCATTGTGCATATTACTGATTATGTCATTTTTTGAAGCATACACTATAATATATATCTTCCTCTTCTTACAATTGGTATATTATTCCGCATGTATACCTTCTTTAGAGCAAAATGATTTAACAGAAAAGGAAAATGCTGAACTATCTAAATAATTAAATTATGAAAGTATCCATCATTACTCCATGTTATAATTCAGAAAAATATCTTCCCAGTTTATTGGAATGTCTACTAAAACAGACTCTAACTGATTGGGAGTGGATTGTTGTAGATGATGGTTCAACCGATCATTCAGCAGCATTAGTTCATCAATGGGAGCAACAAGACTCGCGCATAAGATTGATACAAAAAGAAAATGGCGGTACTGCTAGTGCTCGAAAATTAGGGTTAGAGTACGCTAAGGGTGAGTATATTCAGTTGTTGGATGCAGATGATTTGATTGATTTTGACAAGTTGCGTCGTCAAAAAGCATATATGGAAGAAAATCAGTTGGATGTTTGCTATACAGATTGGTGCTACATTACTCCAACAGGGGAAAAAGAATCAATCAAAGGTATGAATAGTAGTCTGATACGAATACTTACATTCTGGGGGACATTTGGCACATTACCTATTCATAGTTTCTTATACCGTCGTGATTTTTTAGAGAAACATCGCATTACATTTACAACTGCTATCAAAGAACGAGAAGATTGGGATTTTCATATTCAAGTATATTCTGCTCGACCAAAAATTAAGCGAATAAAAGACTATTGTGGCGCTGAGTATATGAAATCACCAACAGGAAAGACAACATGCGGTAAGTTAGAAACGCAACGAGCAGGTACTTTACGATTCTTGGCGTTTGAAATTCAGAAACAACGAGGTTATAAGAGGCTATTACTATCACTACGTTTAGCAGTAGAATTATGTTTCCTCATTCTGAGTACTATCAAGTATCGGATTTGGGAACAACTAAAATTACTTACAATTTTTAAGCAATCATTGTTCACAATATTTGAATTCGTACTTGCTCTTTTGCTATTACCTATCGCATTAGGCGTAATTATTGTATATTTATTTTATACTCGTTGTTTTGTAAAATGAAACACTTATCCGTCATCATATTAACCTATAATTCAGAAAAAGACATCTACCCATGTCTCGAATCAGTGTATCAGCACAACGATATTGGCGAGGGATTAGAAGTCATTGTGGTAGATAATCAGAGCGAAGACTTTGCTACTATGCAGCAAACGATAGCCCAACGTTATCCCCAAGTCATTATTACGCAAAACACGCATAATGGCGGGTACGGACAAGGCAATAACGTCGGCATTCGTATGGCACAAGCACCTGTTATAGCGATTATGAATCCAGATGTACGACTGATGCAACCTATATTTGCTGCTGCATTACAAGCGTTGCAACAAGACACTATCATGTGTGGTGGCAAACAAATGCACACCCCTACCCAATTGGGTTGGTCCTATGCGTTTGACTATAATGCGATGAGTTTTATGCAAGTGCCCCTACGCAATATATATAAGCGATTTGACTACTACGATTACCGCCACATGCACCTATCGGGAGCGTTCTTCTTTATCAAGAAAGGGTGCTTTGAGGAGATAGGCATGTTCGATGAACAGATATTCATGTATGGTGAAGAGTGTGATATACATTTGCGATTGCGCAAAGCCTTCCCCAAAAAGAAGATCCAATTCCTGTCTATCCCCTATCTGCATTTATCGGCAGAGCGTCCCTTTGAGGAGAAACGCTATAGGCAGTTGATAGATGCTGATTTGTATGTCTGTCGCAAACATGGGCTATCTGTGGCACATTATTTGCGTATCAGACTATTTGCATTGCGCTTATGTCTATTGCGCTGCAAACTACAAGGGCGAGGCCACAGCATCGAAGCACAGACATATCCACCTATGATACAGATCACCAAAGAGATATTGCACACATTATGATTTCAGTTATTATACCTACATATCGTCCGAAAGCATATATCTGGGAATGCCTGCAATCGCTTGCTGAACAAACATTGGCTTGCGACCAATTTGAGGTGATTGTGGTACTTAATGGTTGCAACGAGCCCTATTATACACAGATACAGCAATTCATAGCCGAGCATATGTCTGCTCTGCGTGTACGATTGATTCAAACCGATACCGCTGGCGTTTCCAATGCACGCAATATAGGTTTGGATGCGGCGCAAGGTAACTATATCGCCTTTATTGATGATGACGACTATGTCAGCACCACCTATCTGCAGGAGATGCAATCACTAACGACAGGCGATAACATCGTGATTTGCTACCCTTATGCCTTTAATGACGGACACCCCGAGCAACAGTTGCCCTATCGGATCACCAACGCATACAACCAATGCGTAGGCAAAAGCCATATTTCGATCAACTCCATGGCACGTAAATTTTTCTCGGGACCGTGCATGAAACTCATACCTGCCACTTACATTGGAGAAAAACGTTTTGACTTGCGATTCAAAAATGGAGAAGACAGCCTATTTATGTTCCTTATTTCCAATCAGATTAAAACAATATCTATAACAAAACAAAATGCTGTATATTATCGCAGATATAGAAGCAATAGTGCTAATTTTTCGACCAACATAAAGCAACGTTTTTATAATGCATTACGATTAATATCAGAATATACGAGAATATATTTTACACATATTCAAGAATATAACTTTATTTTCTTTTTCACGCGCATACTTGGTAGTATTCGTTCTATTATTAATCCTTAGATAAAATGCATATCGAATAATCAAATTATAATGCAATGAAAATAGGACTATTAACCCAATACTACAAACCCGAAATGGGGGCTCCGCAAAATCGTTTATACGAAATGGTACGCGGACTTAAGGAATTAGGCAACGAGCTGTATATTGTCACTGCTATGCCTAACTACCCTACTGGTAAAATATTTCCCGAATATCAAGGGAAACTTGTTAGCCATGAAATAATGGATGGCATAGCCGTAAAACGCTATTGGCTCTATGCCTCCAATACAAGAAAAGTTATCCCTCGTATATGGAATATGGTCTCGTTCTCTTGCATGGCACTCTTCTCTGCCTGTTATCTACGCAAATTACATTTAGACTATTTAGTAGTAGAGAGCCCACCACTCACACTCGGTATTGTAGGAATATGGCTCGCAAAATTTGCAAAATGTAAACTAATTGCTAATATTTCGGACATTTGGCCACTTTCAGCCAAAGAATTAGGAGCTATTTCTGAAGGACGATTGTATCACATTTTAGAACGATTAGAACACAAGATTTATCGTTCTGCACATCTATGTATGGGGCAATCTCAAGAAATAGTAGATCATATAGCATCCCATGGAGGTAAGAATGTGTATCTATTTCGCAATGGTGTAGATCCAACACGGTTTCAAATTGCACGCAATGACGCTATTACATATCCTGTAAAAATTATTTACGCAGGACTTTTGGGCTTTGCACAAGGAGTAGCAGACATATGTAAATCTATCAACTTTGCTGATATTGGAGCAGAGTTTCATATCTATGGTGCAGGAGGTGAACAAGAAGAAATAGAACAATATTTACAACAAAATCCAAATCGTGGCATATTTTATCACGGAGTAGTATCACGTCAAGAATTACCCAAAAAATTACAAGAGGCTCATTTAACTTTGGTACCACTTGTAAAGAATATTTATGGTGCTGTTCCATCAAAAATTTACGAGTCTATGGCCGCGGGGTTGCCTATTATGTTTATTGGAGAAGGAGAAGGGGCTAAGATTGTAGAGAACAACGCTATTGGTTTGGTAGCACATGCTAAAGATTATGCAACACTTCAAGCAAATATACAATACATTGTATCACACCCTGACATAATGAAAAATATGATTGATAATTGTCAAAAGTGTGCACAAACAAAGTTTAATAGACCTCAACAAATATTAAGTTTACATCAGTATTTACAAACAAAACTGACTAAATAATTATGAAACGATTCAACATACCCTTCTCTCCTCCCGACATGACGGAGGCAGAAGTAAAAGAAGTAGCTCAGGCTATCCTCAGCGGATGGATTACCACTGGTCCACGTACCAAAGAACTCGAACGACAAATAGCCACATACATAGG
>CALZHO010000098.1 GCA_945787425.1 uncultured Bacteroidales bacterium | reverse complement strand
ACATCTGAAGGACTGCGTACTACCTTAGGGCGCGAGGGGTCGGATTATACAGCCGCTCTACTTGGCAATTTTTTAGATGCTGAATCAGTAACAATCTGGAAGGATGTGCCTGGTATCCTCAATGCAGATCCGCGCAAACAGACCGACACCATCAAGATTGACCAACTTTCTTACCACGATGCCGTAGAATTGGCGTATAGTGGTGCACAAGTGATTCACCCCAAGACTATTCGTCCACTGGAGAACAAGAAGATTCCGCTCTATGTCAAGCCTTTTGGCCATCCGTTGGCGGAAGGGTCAATCATTTGTGAAAATGCACAACCTGTGACTGTGCCTGTGTATATCTGGCGTGAGAATCAGATTCTTATCACTATGCGAGCCAAAGACTTTGCATTTGTGTTGGAGGAGAGTTTGAGTCATATATTTGAGATTATCCATCGCCATCACTTGACGGTGTCGTTGGTGCAATCCAGCGCAGTCACTATCTCGGTGTGTGTGGATAACAACCGTTTTGTGGAACGCGCCATTCAGGAACTGCAAGATGCATATCTTGTCACATGGAACGACAATTTGCGTTTGCTCACGATTCGTGGTACAACGCCCGAAATACTAAATAAAGAACAAGAAAATAGAACCATCTTACTCAGTCAGACGACAAGACGTACCGCCCGACTGGTAATAACACATTAACAACCATGAATGCATATTTCCAGCAGTATTTTTCTGCACAGTATTGGAAAAATTTGGCTATTGATTTTTGGCACGCGCTTGGTACTTGGAAATTCTGGAAAGAATTGGTGGTCATGACCATTGGTATTACAATTGGTGCAGCGGCAGTGTATTATTTCTTGATGCCCAGTCATTTGATTATTGGTACGATATCGGGTCTGAGCATCGTAATCAATACCCTCATTGGCGGCGATGCTGACACATTTTCTTACTTGGTAATGGGTATCAATGCCTTTTTGCTGATTCTTGCTTTCGTGCTCATTGGCAATGAGTTTGGAGCAAAAACAGTTTATACGGCTATGATTCTTGGTCCACTCACACAGCTTTGGGACCGAATTTATCCATACACCAATCTCACACACCGTGTGATTGAGAATCCAGATGTTCTTGCGCAATTGCAAGCAGGACAAACAGTGCTGGATGTGAATGGCAACCCTTATCTGCTGAGTAGAGCAGGGGAGGTGCTGGAGCAGGTGAAGGATTCTGTGATGTCCGCTGGTTTGGGAATGGGAGATGTGTGGTTTGACCTCATCTGTTTTGTATTGCTGCTTTCTGCCAGTCAGGCCATTGAGTTTCGTGTGAATGCCTCTACGGGTGGCTTGGATATATTGGCGAAGATTATCAACAAGTTTATGCATTTCGATATTGGCATGTCCGTGTCTATTGGCGGCGCATTGATTTGCTGTACCGCATTCTTTATCAACGATTTCCGCATGGTGGTGATTGGCTTGATTGGTACGTGGCTCAATGGTATTGTCATAAATTATTTCACCGCTTCGCTTGATCGCAGAAAACGCGTATGTATCATCTCGCGTGAGCACGCGCGCATACGAAAATATATAGTGGAGGATTTGGTACGCGGATGCTCTCTCTACACAGTGGAAGGTGGTTATACAGGTGAAGAAAGCAAAGAGATTCAGTCGCTTCTTACACAAGAAGAGTTTGCATCATTGATGGCATTTATCCGCGATAATAATATCAAGGCGTTTATCACTGCCAGCAACTGTTCTGAGATTTATGGTCTGTGGCTCAAACACCGTAAACGTCATGGCAGAATAGAAATATCCAACGAATAATATATTAACCTCATATAAATTATTACAACATGAACAAACCTACTCTTTTTATCCTTGCGGCTGGTATGGGTAGCCGTTATGGAGGACTGAAACAGTTGGATGGTCTCGGACCAAACGGCGAAACAATCATGGACTATAGCGTGTTCGACGCTATGCGTGCTGGTTTTGGTAAAGTGGTCTTTGTCATTCGCAAAGATTTTGAAGAAGATTTTCGTAATATCGTACTCAGCAAGTACGCTGATCATGTGCAATGCGAAGTTTGCTTCCAAGGTATTGACAATTTGCCAGAGGGCTTTACACGTAATCCAGAGCGTACTAAACCATGGGGCACCAACCATGCCGTGTTGATGGCTAAAGGCATTATAAATGAGCCATTTATGGTTATCAATGCCGATGATTTCTATGGCAAAGAGTCATTCGAGGTCATGGCAAAATTCTTGAATAAAGTAGAGGGACAACAAGGCAAGTACTGTATGGCAGGCTATCGCGTCGGTAACACCTTGAGCGAGCACGGTAGTGTAAGCCGTGGTGTATGCAGCACCGATGCGAATAATTTCTTGACCGAGGTAGTGGAGCGTACTTCCATCGAGAACAAAGATGGACATATCTGCTACAAAGGTGAGAACGGAGAAGACGTTGAAATCGCATTTGATACTCCTGTTAGTATGAATATGTGGGGCTTTACCCCTGAGTATTTTGATTATGCTGAGGAGGCATTCAAAGTATTCTTGACCAAGAACGCACAGGAATTGAAGGCAGAGTTCTATATTCCAACGCTGGTGAATGATATGATTAATGCAGGTACAGCCACTTGCGAGGTGCTGGATACGCCTGCTAAATGGTTTGGTGTCACCTATGCAGACGACCGTGAGATGGTGGTGAGCAAGATTCAAGCATTGGTAGATGCAGGTGTTTATCCAAGTCCATTATTCTAAATGGCAAATTGTACATAGTCAAATAGTAAATTGAAATGGCTCGCATTTTAGTAACAGGAGGTACAGGGTATATTGGTTCGCATACGGTGGTCGAACTGATGCAACAGGGCTACGATGTCGTGATTGTAGATAACTTGAGTAATTCCAACAAAGAGATGTTGGACGGTATTGCTGCTATTGTAGGCAAGCAACCTGATTTTGAGCAAGTGGATTGCAATGACGCAGTAGCTATGGCTGATGTGATGAATCGTTATACGGATATTGAGGCAGTAATTCACTTTGCTGCCAGCAAAGCCGTAGGCGAGTCGGTGGAGCAACCGCTGATGTATTATCGCAATAACCTGATGTCGCTGGTTACACTGCTGGAGCAAATGAAGGCGCATGACATACGCCATATTGTGTTCTCCAGTTCATGTACAGTCTATGGCCAGCCATCTGCAGAACATTTGCCTGTGGATGAGACCGCTCCTATTCAAGTAGCATTGTCGCCATATGGCAATACCAAGCAAATCAACGAGGAGATTATTCGTGATGAGGCACATGCCAATGCTGCGTTGCATGCCACTATCTTGCGCTATTTCAATCCTATTGGAGCTCACCCATCTGCGATGATAGGTGAATTGCCTAATGGGGTGCCTCAAAATTTATTGCCTTTTGTGACCCAAACTGCTGCGGGCTTGCGTCAGCAACTCAAGGTATATGGCAATGACTATAATACCCCTGATGGTTCCTGTATACGGGATTATATCTATGTGGTGGATTTGGCGAAAGCCCATGTGAAAGCGGTTGAACGCATGCTTTTGGGTAAAGCCGATGAACAAGTCGAGGTGTTTAATCTCGGAACA
Source organism: uncultured Bacteroidales bacterium (assembly GCA_945787425.1). GTDB lineage: Bacteria > Bacteroidota > Bacteroidia > Bacteroidales > Paludibacteraceae > Colicola. The sequence continues at coordinate 1,229 of CALZHO010000098.1, read as the reverse complement.
GGACGCGGACTGAGTGTCTTAGAAATTCTTCGCACCTTTATCCAGGTGACAGGCGTAGATATACCTTATGAGATTGTTGGCCGTCGCGCAGGCGATATAGAGCAAGTTTGGGCCAAACCTGACAAGGCAAACAATGTCTTGGGCTGGAAAGCGGATACGCCTATCGAAGAAGTCCTGCTGAGTGCATGGAACTGGGAGAAGAAACTCCGAAACATCGAGTAACACCCAATAAGAAGAGGTCGCCATGAGCGACCTCTTTTTATTGGAAGAAGGTGAAATGCACACTTCCGTAATTGCGTTGCTCTATGAAATGTGGATGTTGTGAGAAATCGTGTGCCTTGGAATGTTCTAACACGAAATAGCCATCCGCTTTCAATATCCCTTGTTCAAAAACTAAATCGGGTACAGTGGGTAATAGATCCAAATTGTATGGCGGATCTGCATAGATGAAATCGTATTGTACGTGGCATGTCTTCACAAACTTGAATACATCGCCGCGAATGAGATGTAGATTCCTGATGCCTAATTGTTTGCAGCATGAGATGATGAAGTTCTGTTGCGTATGTGCCATCTCCACAGCTGTCACTTCGCGCGCTCCGCGCGATACAAACTCCAGACCGATTCCGCCTGTTCCCGCAAACAAATCCAGCATATCCACCCCCTCAAAATCCATGCGATTCTGCAGTAGATTGAATAAGCTCTCCTTCGCAAAGTCAGTCGTAGGACGTGCTGTGATATTTTTAGGGGGCATCAATCGACGCCCCCTAAATGTTCCTGAAATAATTCTCATATGTCTTGTCTATAACCTATAGTCCGTAGGACGTCCTATAGCCTATAACCTAAACTATTACTCCCAGTTACCAGCGTTGTTGTTAGGAGCATCTAAAGAACCCACTTTCAAACCTGGATAGTGGTCTAATTTCTCTTCTTTATCAATAAGGTTAACCAACTCTTGTTTGTTCAAGTCGTGCAAATAGGTGTTGTAGTGAGCACGAATCTCAAAGATAGGTACATTGATGCCTTGTGAAGTCGTATATCCGTTGTTGGTCTCCACTTCATATTTCACACCATCAGTATGAGGAATGTAGATGATTTCACCAATATTCTCTTCGGTGTATTGTCCTTTGTAGAGTGATTGAATCATGTTGGTGAGGATGGTGTCACGACGGAAACCTTGCAAACCTTCCGTTTTTACTTCGCGGTCATTTGCCCATATGTAGTTGTATATT
>CALZHO010000097.1 GCA_945787425.1 uncultured Bacteroidales bacterium | reverse complement strand
CAACGCCTTCTGTTCTTCACTCTTGGCACTCTGCTCCGTTAATAATCCCGATTGCCCCAACAACATAGCCGTGACCTGAAACAGACTATTTCGGTGCTTCTGCAAATAAATCAAAGGCGTCTGCAATGCCATGGCCTCAAAGGGCATACTATTGGTGTGAAAACCGAAATTATGTGCCAGGGTGATATAGAAAGCCTCGTTCCAATTTTGCTTGGTGATATCCAGCAACTGCATGATAGCGCGCTGGCGGCACTGCATACGTTGCCACAGTAGCGCATCTCGCCACCCCTGTGTGAGCAGCGATGGGTCAAGCAGCAGACTGGGGTGGCATGGGATAGTGCTCCATGCAGTATCCATCCGCTGGGCATACACAATCATTTGAGATAAGTAATCTTGTGGATCAGGATAGCGCAATACGCATTGCGGAACCATTTCGCCACGCGCATTATAGGTGGGTTCATCATTGTCGCGCACCACGTGCAAGACCACATTATTATAAGCAGGATCCTGATGATGGTGATGGCGCCTCCAATCGGAAGCACGCACATGAATCTCCACATTGCCTACCCACACCTGATGACCTATGCGCACTTGCGCATGGCTGAAATCGGGACCCGCATCGCGATTATGTTCGCCCACCGATAGGACCTCAACGGGCAAACCATCGGTGGTATGCTGCTGCATATGTGCGAATAAGGATTGTTGCCAGATATAGTGAAGTAGAATCTCGGGCATGAGAGGTGAAAGGGGAAAGGTGAAAGGTGAAAGGGGAAAGGTGAAAGGTGAAAACTGAAAGGTGAAAACTGAAAACTGAAAACTGAAAGGTGAGGGGTTAGAGGCCACTGAGGTGCAAGAACTGCGAAATCATACGACGCAGGGCATTCTGCGGTTTGTTGTTGATATAAGACTCTATGAGTTTCACCTCTGCCGTCTTGGGCACAATATCGTAATCCGCAATAGCCGCAGGAATCAGGCATGAGAAGCCCTCGCGCAACTCCACCTCATCTCGCGTACTGCGTATGCGTAGGGTACATACACCTGCCACGCACGTGGAGATGACAAATGAGTCATACCCCACCATATTGCGGTGCATTGGATTGGTGAGCGACACTACGCGCACACTGAAATGCTCGGTATCCAAACATGGATTAGCCATATCGATCGTATCCTTATACGAGTTGCGATACTCTTTGTACACCTTATAATCCAGCGCTTGCGCTGCATGCTCGGTATGCAGTTCGCGAGGCTGACCATTCAAGTCCAAACGACCATAATCATAGATACGATACGTGAGGTCCGATGTCTGTTGCACTTCAGCCAGCAATACGCCCTTACCAATCGCATGTATGCGTCCCGCAGGCAAATAAAATACATCGCCCGCATGCACCTCGTGCCGAGCCAAGGCATCCAGTATCGTACCATCCTTGCGCGCATATTCCTCAGCGGTCAACTCCTGCTGAAAACCTGCATAAATAGACGCACCTGGTTGTGCATCTATCACATACCACATCTCCGCCTTGCCTCGTTGACCGTGTAGGCGCTTTGCCATGGCATCATCGGGGTGCACCTGCACGCTCAGATCATCGTTGGTATCAATCAATTTGACCAAGATAGGCAACTCATCGCCATACTGCTTTGCTACTGCCTTGCCCAAGATGGCCTGAGGCATCTTGCGGATCACATCTGTGAGCGTATAGCCCGCCCACGTGCCATTGGCAATCACCGATGGATGCGATGCCACAGCCGACACCTCCCAACTCTCACCGATATGTTGCTGCTCGGGCAAGCCCTTCCATTTCGTCAAGCGGTTATGTCCCCATATCTTGGTATGCAGATTGGGCTCCAACAGCATAGGGTAGAGTTTGGTTCGCTGTGTCTCTATCACGCAGCCCATAGCCAACATACGCACATCTGTGATGGCATGCAACTTGTAGGCCTTGAGGTGCTCTACGAAAACAAAGTCTTCGGGTTTGCAATGATGCACATGCCCATCAATGGTGATATCAATCTCACCATCCAGGATAAAAAACAAGTCCTGCAAATCAGGGTGGATATGCTTTGCACTATGTTCGCCCGCCTTCAAACTGATTACAGCCACCTGTGTGATGCTGCAACCACTCTCGCTGGCAGAGAGCAAGACGCGCTTGAGTCCCATCTCATAGGACGTGCCAAGAGGCGATATGTCGTGTAGGCTTCTCTTCATAAGAAATCGAATGGGGATAGTGGAATCCACCATTCGACTGCAAAGGTACTAAAAATTTTGCTTACTCGCAAATCCTTGACTGCTTTTTTTGCATTTTGCCCTTATTATAGTCAAATCATGTGCTTAATCCATGCAAAAAGCTTATATGGCATATAGCGGAAGGGCATGTCAATCCATGTAGGGGTGGAGATAACCGCACGGCGATGAGAGAATGCCAGGAAACTATCTTTGCCGTGGTACGCGGACATACCCGAATTGCCTACACCACCAAAGGGCACATTGTGATTCACTATGTGCATAATCACATCGTTCACACAGGCGCCACCCGAAGAGGTATGGCTCAGCACATAATCGCCGTTCGTACCAAAATAGTAGAGTGCCAACGGTTTCTCTCGGTCGGTAACAAACGTGATGACCTCATCTATCTCTTTGAATGTCAGTACGGGGAAGATTGGACCGAAGATCTCCTCTTGCATGACAGGGGCATCGGGGCTGACATCGGTGAGAATGGTAGGGGAGAGGTAACGCTCCGCTTTATCGTATTTGCCACCATGATAGATAGTTCCATTGTCTAGATAGCCAATCAGACGCTCCAATGCTTTGTCGGAGACGATGCGAACAAAGTGTTTTGCCTTTTGTGGGTCTTTGGTGAGCAGGTGTTTCCACTCTTTGACCAATAGTTTGAGGAACTTGTCCTTGACCTCCTCGTGAATCATCAGGTAGTCAGGCGCAATGCAGGTTTGTCCTGCGTTGAGGGCTTTACCCCAAGCCACGCGTTTGGCTGCCACCTTGAGGTCGGCAGTCTTGTCGATGATACAAGGGCTTTTTCCACCCAGCTCCAACACCACAGGTGTGAGGTGCTTGGATGCTGCTTCCATGACCATTTTGCCCAGCGAAGGGCTGCCTGTGAAGAAAATTAAGTCCCATCGCTCTGCTAAAAGCATCTGATTGACTTGGCGATTGCCCTCCACGATAGCGATATACTCCTCGGGGAAAGTGGCACGAATCATCTCGGTGAGTACGCGAGAGACATTAGGCACATAGGGCGAAGGTTTGAGCATGGCGGTACAACCCGCAGAGATTGCGCCTACGAGGGGATTGAGCAGCAGTTGGACGGGGTAGTTCCATGGCGCAATAATGAGTGTGTTGCCCAAAGGCTCCTTGATAATGCGGCTGCTGGCAGGCATGATAGCCAGAGGCGATGACTTACGCTCGGGTTTAGCCCACTTGCGTAGATGGCGGAGATGATTGCGTATCTCGCCATAGACGATACTGATTTCGGTGAGGTATGCCTCTTCGTAAGACTTGTGCAGGTCAGTCCACAACGCTTTGGCGAGGGGTTTCTCGTATTGGTGCATGGCGTCAGAGAGCTTGCGAAGCATTTGCTTGCGGAAAGGTAGCTCAAGGGTAGCACCCGAGCGGAAAAACTGCTTCTGTTTACTGCGTGTGGTAGAAATATATTCTTGCATATTCTTATGTGTTTTCTGCACGAATCTGCCTGTTTTCTCTTGGTAATCCTTCATTGAGGTTCCAATGAGGTTCCAATGAGGTTCCGATGAGGTTCCGATGAGGTTCCAATGGAGATAAGTGGCAGATAGGTGGCAAGTAAAGGGTTTATTTGGGCTTGTTTGTACTTATTGGGGTTTATTTAGTGCGGCCTGTGAAGTTGTCCATTGTATGGTAAATACCAAAAACTGTACCAAAAACGAAGTCAAAGACACGGAAAGGCAGTATGGCTTGCCAGAAACGAATGAAATGGAAGCCAAAAGGTATGCCCGCAAAAATCTTGTTGCGTTCGATGGCCCGCAGGATCTTCTTTGCCGTAGGTTCGGGTTCGAGGATTGGGAAGATACTGGATTGCACGCCGTTGAACATGCCCGTATTGATATAGTAGGGGGCGATGGTGGTGAAACGCACATTGGACTTCATCTGCTGGAGTTCGATACGCACGGAGTCGCTCCAACCAATCATAGCCCACTTGCTGGCACCATAGACGGACATCTTGGGATTGCCGAGCATACCGCCAGCCGAAGTGATATTGCAGATATGACCGCTGTTGCGGGCAATCATATCTGGCAAGATTTGCTGCGCAATGACCATAGGCGCAATGGTGTTTACCTCAAAAGTGAGGCGGATGTCCTGCACGGTCTGTTGGTCGAAAGTCTTGTTGCCACGCACGATGCCAGCACAGTTGATGAGGATGTCAATGGCCCCCACTTCTTGCTTGATTTGTTGGTAAGTTTGGGCTACAAGGTCGCTATTGGTGATGTCCACCTTATAAATATACACGCGCCCACGCGAGGAGAGTTCAGCCATAGTAGTTTCCAATGCCTTTTGATTCACGTCCCAGATAATCAACGCCTTCGCCCCTTTCTCCAACGCCATTCGCCCCATGATTTTGCCAATACCAGATGCTCCACCTGTGATTAGCACATTTGCTGATTTGATAAGCATAGTTTTAAGAGTTTTAAAAGTTTTAAGAGTTTTAAAAGTTTTAAAAGTTTTGAAAGTTTTAATGGTTTTTAAAGGATTTGATACAAAATATATACCAAACGGGGGCAAAGGTAGTGTATTATTTTCGAACGATTGTTCAAAAAAGAAGAAAAAGTGCA
>CALZHO010000096.1 GCA_945787425.1 uncultured Bacteroidales bacterium | reverse complement strand
ACACAAGAATGAAAATAACTATGCAACAAAACAAATGGACATTGATATGCAGGCACCTGCTGTTGGCGATGCTCATCTTGCCTCTCTTCTCGTTCACCGTGGTGATAGACGCAGGGCATGGTGGACATGATACCGGGGCCGTGGGGCTGAAAATGAAAGTGCAAGAGAAAAACTTGAACCTATCCGTAGCCAAACAACTCGCCAGCAAGATTCGAGAGAACTATCCCGACGTGAAAGTGGTACTCACACGCGATACGGATGTTTTTCTACCTCTGCAAGAACGAGCAGACATAGCCAATAAGAACCACGCTGACCTCTTCATTAGCATTCATACCAACGCAGCGGAGAATCGCAATGCACAAGGCGCAGAGACTTTTATACTCGGTACCGACCGCATGGAAGATAACCTGGACGTGGCTATGCGTGAGAATGCGGTAATGAAACTCGAAGAAGATCAAACCGTATATCATGGTTTTGACCCCAACTCGGTGGAGAGCTATATCCTCTTTGAGTTGATGCAAAACGAGTATATGGATAATAGTCTTGTCTTCGCCGAACTGGTGCAAAATCAGTTTGTGGGCACATTGCAACGAGCCAACCGTGGCGTGCGACAAGCCGCGTTCTGGGTGCTACTGAAATCTGCATGCCCCAGCGTGCTGGTGGAGATGGGATTCCTGAGCAATGCCGAAGAAGAGAAATGGCTGGCGAGCGCCGAAGGAAAAAAGGGAATTGTAAACGGCATCTATGATGCATTTGAAAAATATTACACGAAATGAAATACTCAAGAGAATTAAAAGTGGGAGCATTGGCCATCGTGTGTATGGTCATTCTGTATTTTGGATTTAACTTCCTGAAAGGTATCAATATCTTCTCGCCTACGCACGCATACGTCGGGCAGTTTGAGCGTGCTAACGGACTGACCGAACAGGCACCTGTCTATATCAAAGGATACAAGGTGGGACTGGTGGAAAGCATACAATATGATTTCACGCGCACGCCCGCGTTCACGGTAGTCGTGTCCATTGACAAGGATATCGCTCTGCCACGCGGTACGCAAATGGCATTGGTGGCTGACGGACTGTTGGGGGGCGGCGCTATCGAACTGCAACTGCCTGCTCTCGCCAATCGCGCTATGCCTTATCAGGGGGGCGACACCTTGCCTACACACATCGTGCCAGGACTGATGGATAACCTGCAAACAGGTCTGCTCACGCAGTTGGATAGTCTGCTCGGTGAAGCCAACACCCTGCTCATGTCCCTCAACAACGAGGTAGAGGACGGGAGTCTGCACGCTACATTGCAGAACGTGGAACGTATCACCAATGACCTGACCGTGAGCAGCAAGGATATACGCCAACTCACCCACACTCAACTGCCAACCATCATGGGTAAGGTGGACGATACGATGACTGGATTGCAGGAGATTGTGGCAGATGTGCAAGGCGCGGATATTCAGCAGACCATAAGCAAGCTGGACAATACCATTGCTTCGGTGAACGAAATCCTGCACTCCAAAGAGGGTACATTGGGCATGCTGCTCAACGACAAATCACTACACGACGACCTGACAACAGCCATCCAAAATCTGGATCATGCAGTGCTCAATGTGGACAGCATTCTCATGTCGATAAAAGCACGTCCGTTCATACAAAAGAAATTACCTAAAAAGAAGTAATTTTTCGAAAGTCTAATTTAGATAAATCAAGAGAAAATCCCTAACCAGATAAAAAACAAATGGTTAGGGATTTTTGTGTGAAACACATTTTGTGGAACATGGTGGGGACTGAGTTATGAGTTTCAGTCACTTAGGTGTTGATAACGTTTGTAAACGCAAGAAAATCAATAGTGTGCGCATAAGTCACTGAAATGTTGCTGGATAGAAAGAAATTAATTTTTCTAAATAAAGTGGCATTTGTTCATGTGAAAAAAATGTAGTACCTTTGCACTCGATTTCGAAAAGGAGTCGCTTTTTTTTGCCCCTTTTTGTAACGCTATTTTTATCATTTCATGCAACAAGATTTGAACATATTGTGGGCGGAATGCCAGCAGATTTTGCGCGATAATCTCTCGCAGAGTGCATACCAGACATGGTTTGCGCCCATCTCTGCATTGCAATATGAGAATGACTTGTTGGTGTTGCAAGTGAAGAGTCAGTTCATCGTAGAGTATATCGAGGAGAACTATTTGGATTTGCTCTCGCGTGTGCTGCGCAAAGTGTTTGGTTCGCGTATCCGTCTGGAGTATCGCATCATGGTAGCGGGTAGTAGTATTGATGTGCCCAGCGAGCCATTGCGTGAGGCTGTAGCGCGTCCACGTAAGGATGTTTATACACCTGCGCAAGAGACGGCTAACGCATGGGATAGTCAGCTGAATAGCCAATATACCTTTGATAACTTTATCAAGGGTGAGCCCAACAAGTTGGCTCGTGCTGCCGCGATAGAGATTGCCAAGAACCCTGGTAAGACCATCTTCAATCCGCTGTTCTTGTTTGGAGGTAGTGGAGTAGGTAAGACGCACTTAGCGTATGCTATAGGTAACGAGGTGTGCCGTTTGAATCCGGATGCGCGTGTGCTGTATGTGGCTGCCAATACATTCAAATTGCAATTCCAAGATGCGGTGAACCGCAATCAAGTGCCTGATTTCTTGATGTTCTATCAGTCGGTGGATGTGCTGATTGTGGATGATATACAATACTTCTCGGACTTGAAGGGTACACAAGATACTTTCTTCCAGATATTCAACTATCTCCAACAGAGTCACAAGCAGTTGATTCTGACTTCCGACCGCAGTCCAATGGAGTTGCGCGGTATTCAGGACCGTCTGCTATCTCGCTTCAAATGGGGATTGGCGGCCGAGATTACCCGTCCAGACTATCCATTGCGTCGCGATATATTGCAGTATCACGTGAAACGCGATGGAATCAAGTTGAGCGATAGTATTATTGAGTATGTGGCATCGAACGTGTCGGACAATGTGCGCGATTTGGAGGGGGTATTGGCCAGTCTGTTGGCATACTCGACCCTCACGGATAGTCCGATAGATATGGCACTGACAGAGAAAGTCGTTAGCCGACTGGTGCAACTGCATCCAAAGACCTATCTGCCTCAGGACATTACGGCAGCTGTGTGTCAGTGCTTGCATTTACCAGAGAATGTGATTACAGCACGTACACGCCAACGCGAAGCGGTGAAAGCACGCAACCTGATTATGTTCCTCATCAAGAAATACACCGAGAGTTCGTTGGCGGAGATAGGCAAGTGCGTACATCGAGACCATGCCACAGTGGCACACTCCCTGAATATGGTGGAGACACAATTGAGCTACGATGCCGTGCTGCGCCAAGAACTGGCAACGATAGAGAGATATTTAGGTAGATAAAAGAAATAGTAAATGGATAATAAAATGGAAAGTACCCTGCATGTTTGTATGTAAGGGTACTTTTTTTGTGTTGTTTTCGTAGAAAAATTTGTGTAATTGCAAAAAAAATAGTAACTTTGCAGGCTCATTTGAAAAATCCATAGTAATCAGACTATATTGTAAGATATGAAACGTACTTTACTTGTTCTGTTTAGCAGTGTGATCGCGCTTGCGATGACTGCGAAAACCGTTACGCCAGCAGCTTCACTACCTGCGTATTATGCGAGCATTGATGGCAAATCAGGCAAAACACTCTTTGATGCCGTACAAAAAGTGACTAAGACTGGCTATTCTTCGTTGGGCTACGATGGCCTCTGGAATGCGTATAAATATACCGACTTGCACGAGAATGGCTATGTGTGGGATATGTACAGCGATTGTACATGGAAGAGCATTAACTCCAATCACTGCGGCAGTTATAGCACCGAATGTGATTGCTATAACCGTGAGCACTCTATTCCCAAATCTTGGTATGGTGGAACAACCAGCGGTCCTGGGTGCGATATTTTCCACCTCGTGCCTACCGATGGCAAAGTGAATGGCATGCGCAGCAATTATCCATTTGGTGAAGTGGCAAGCGCAAGTTATAATAAACAGGGTAATAAATTGGGTTCTGCTAAGAGCATTACTATTATGGGTGGCAACACGATTGCAGGTAATACAGGGGCTACTATTGCATGCCCTGCTTCTAAAGTGTTTGAACCTCGCGATGAGTACAAAGGTGACTTCGCGCGTGGATATATGGGCGCGCTGCTGAAATGGGCAGGCGACAAGGATTTTACAGAGGGAGAAGGGGCTAAGACATTCACCACCAACTATTCTACCGGGGCTTTTGGTCTGACCAAATATGGTGTGGCACTCCTGATGAAATGGCACCGCCAAGACCCCGTTTCGCAAAAAGAGATTGACCGCAATAACGGTATTCAGCAGACGCAAGGCAACCGCAACCCATTTATTGACTATCCTTATTTGGCAGAGTTTATCTGGGGCGATAAAGCAGGGCAAACGCTCGACTTGGATGACCTAATCACAGCATACGACTCCCGTTTTGTGCTTGGAGAGAGCAATGGGTATCTCAAAGGCGGATCGGGTCCTGTCGATCCAGAAACCAAGTGTACAATCACTTGGCTCGTCAATGGCGAAGCATATACTGCTGGTAATCCTACAGTATCGGTGAACGAAGGTGGAGTGGTGACTGTATTGCCTACTGCGCCTAAGTCCTGCGATGAGATTAGTAATCAGTTTGTTGGCTGGAGCGAAGAGGTAATCAATGGTACACAAGATCATGTTCCAACGGATTTGTTCTCTACTGCTGATGACGCTCCAGACATTACACAAAATACTACTTTCCATGCTGTCTTCGCTCAATTAGAAGAGGAGGAACCCACAGTTTCTACTCCTGCCACTATCGCTATGA
>CALZHO010000095.1 GCA_945787425.1 uncultured Bacteroidales bacterium | reverse complement strand
TCTTATCGCTTCAGCGCGCATGAAATGGTCGCATTGGATGGAACGATCAGCATAGTTCAGCTCAAGCTGATCGTAGATAAACGAATCGTCAAAATTGATGGCCTTGGCATCGTCCTTGGTATTGCCATAGCAGATACGCTTCACCCCTGCCCAATACAATGCACTCAGGCACATCGGACATGGCTCGCACGAACTATATATCGTGCAGTCGGTCAGCTGAAAAGTGCCCAACTTCTCACAAGCACTACGTATGGCCATCACCTCTGCATGAGCGGTTGGGTCATTATTCGGTACTACACGATTCGCACCCGTGGCAATCACCTCGCCATCACGAACGATAACGGCGCCAAAAGGACCACCACCATTGTCAATATTGTCTTCGGAAAGGCGAATAGCCATTTCCATAAACCTCGCATCTTCTGCCGAAATGTGTACGCTTTCTTCTAAGTATTTTTTCATCTTCCAGATAAAGATTAATGCTATTTACTATTCCTATATGCCTTTATCCATGCAAGACCTGCTCCGCCATTCACTACAAGAAAGACCGTAAAGAGCACAAAAGAGAAAGCATTGCCGATCAAAGCATATAATATCATACCTGCTATAGAATATACCACCCACCATACCCACGCATCCAGTTTTTTGTATATCAACCAGAAATTGGCAAGCACCGAAGAACCAATCATCACCCCGCTCATCAGTTTTTGTAACAGCTGTTCGCTATGGATAGTTGACTCAAAATGCGTTAGTAACCCACTATCCAATGCCACCATTCCCAATAGAAACAACAGATTAAAGGCTTGATTTCTAATGGACAACCAAACGGGGCAGAATATATCTTCATTCTCCGAGGATGGCAATGTCTGTTTGCGCCAACAGATGATAGAGTAAATCATAAATGGCACAAATACCACCACATACAATACGGTCAGGCCCCATTGCTGCAACAATGCAAATTGCCATGACAGGAGCAATGCCATCACGATGCCGCCATAGAATCCCGTATAGTTTTGTGGGTTGCGAATGGTCAATACGTATGCCACCCCTATCACACTGGCAGGAATGCCCACCACAAAAGCAGGGTCATGCCACCGGAGCAACACACCATATAGCGAAGGCACGTACCACTCCACTATATATAATATAAGGAATAGCACCGAGAAGATGCCAAGCGACACCAACATTTGCTTTCCAAAGTATTTCCAAAGGGAGCGTTGAAGGGGGGTCATCAGGGTGTAGCGTGTAACGTGTAAAGGTTGGGATAAAAAAAGGCGAGCCGTCTCGCTCGCCTTTTTGCTGTCGTATTAGTTACGCTTGCGGTTGCCGTAGCGAGACATGAACTTGTCAACGCGACCTGCGGTATCCACAAGTTTAGACTTACCAGTATAGAATGGGTGACTGGTGTTAGAGATCTCCAACTTAATCAATGGATAAGTGGTGCCATCGATCTCGATGGTGTCCTTCGTGTTAGCTGTAGAGCGACTGAAGAACTGTGTTCCATCGGACATATCTTTGAAAACTACCACGCGATAGTTCTCTGGATGAATTCCTTTTTTCATAATTCGTTTTCCTTTCTTTAGCGCTTATTCAGCAGCAACAACGTTCAACTTAATTTCAGCTTTTACCTCGCGGTGCAGTTTAGCGGTAGCGGTAGCTTCGCCCAATACCTTCACAGCCTCGTCGATGGTAATCACTTTCTTGTCAATCTCAATACCTTGAGCAGCCAATGCCTCAGCTACTTGAGCAGTAGTCACAGTACCGAAGATCTTGCCGTCCTCGTTAGCCTTCACAGCCACGGTGATAACGGTGTTAGCCAATTTCTCAGCCAATGCTTGTGCGTCAGCGAGGAGTTGAGCGATCTTGTGTGCTTGTTGTTTGAGGTTCTCAGCCAATTGTTTGCGGTTGCTATTGTTTGCAATCACAGCCAAACGGTTAGGGATGAGGTAGTTACGACCGTAACCATCCTTTACCTTGATGATATCGTTCTTGTAGCCCAAGTTAGCTACGTCTTGAATCAAAATTACTTCCATGATGTTTCCTTTCTGATTAAATAGTTAATGACTCAAATTATTTCATCATATCGGTTACGTATGGGAGCAAAGCCAAGTGACGTGCTTTCTTCACGGCTTGAGCCACCTTGCGTTGATACTTCAAGCTTGTACCTGTGATACGGCGAGGGAGAATCTTACCTTGCTCGTTGAGGAACTTCTTGAGGAACTCAGGATCTTTGTAGTCGATGTACTTGATGCCAGACTTTTTGAAACGGCAGTACTTTTTCTTCTTTGCCTCATTTGTTTTTGGGGTCAAATAGCGGATTTCGTCATTCTGTGCCATGATTAAGCCTCCTCTTGTTCTACTGGTTTAACATTTGCGTTACGACGCTTTTGAGCGTACTCAAATGCGTACTTGTCAAGACGGGTAGTGAGGAAACGCAACACGCGCTCGTCACGACGGAATGCTGTCTCGAGCTTTGCAATCATCTCAGGTTCTACATCAAATTGCAGCAAGGCGTAGAATCCCGTTGTTTTGCCTTGGATAGGGTAAGCCAATTTCTTCAAACCCCACTCCTCACGGTTAAGAACGGTACCGCCGTTCTCCTTGAGAAGGTTCTCGAATTTGTCAACCGCTTCCTTCATCTGTGGTTCAGACAAAACGGGAGTCAACACGAAAGCGGCTTCGTAATGATTTAACATACAGTTTGTTAATTTAATTTAGTTAATAAATAATAATTGTTCAGTGCCTTCGGCGTGTAGCGTTGTGTAGCAGTAGTGTATCGTTGTTTCACTATTGTTTTTTACGCAAACGCGCGAAAAAGCGTGCAAAGGTACTGCTTTTTTTTGAATTAACCAAATATTTTGGCAATTATTTAACTTTTTTCTATGAAAAGATAGTATTGTTAGAGATTTTTGAGTAGGATCTGCTCCATAATTTGGTAGCAATCGTTGTTGGGATGTACGCCATCAGCAGCGTATTCTTTGGGGAGTCCGCCATGTTCATCCACCAGCGCGGAGTAATAATCAATGTATTTGATTTTGTGTGCTTTAGCATATGCCTCTATCATCTCGTTGAGGTGCTTAATATCCTTCGCAGGTGTCATATTCGGACGCCACTTGAATGCAGCCGCAGGCAAACAGGAGCACAGTACAGGTTTGATGTGGTGGTATTTGGCTAACTCAACCATGGATTGTATATTTTGTAATATATGTTCGTGCGCAATGTAACCATTGTTCATAGCAATATCGTTGGTGCCAGCCATGATGATGACCATTTTGGGTCGCAGAGCAATCACGTCTGCCTGAAAACGACTGAGCATTTGTGCGGTTACTTGTCCGCTGATGCCGCGTCCCACGAAGTTGTTTTCCGCAAAGAACTCAGGGTGGTATTTCGCCCAATTGTCGGTGATGGAATTACCCATAAGGACTGCTTTTGGGCGCGTGGTAATGGAGTCGTTTTTCGCTGCGTAGCGATGGAATTGTGCCCACTCTTTTTCTGCAGAAGCGATGCAGGTGGTGGCTGTTAGGATAAGAAAAAATAGAATGCGTTTCATGTTGAATTTGTAATAGGATTTTATCGTTGAAATCGGGGAAAATGGATGTTTTTGTCAGATGATTGATAAGGATGGAATAGGGAATTACTTTTTGTGAAGTTGTGAAATAATGAATCCTTTCAGTGTGGAAGATGGCTTTGGATTATCCTACGTATATGTTACGTATATCCTACGTAAATGCTACGTAATTAATAAGAGATTGCAAAGGTACAATAAATAATTGAAGTGTGCAAATAAAAGTGAAACTTTTAATCATTTTTGGAGAAAAAAGCGAAAAGTATTGTGTATGTGCGATTTTTTTTGTAACTTTGCACGAAATTTGTGCATTTCGCATTGCTTTTAACTGGGCGTGAAATGAAATCGTAGGATAGAAATAATACTAATCAATTGATAAATAATATTTTACGGGTAAAATGAAACATTTTAACGAGTACAAACAACTGAACTTGGCAGAGTTGAGCAAGGAGATCCTTGCGCAATGGGAGAAGGAAGACTTGTTCCACAAGAGTATCGAAACACGCGAAGGATGCCCTTCGTTCTTGTTCTTTGAAGGTCCTCCTTCGGCAAACGGTATGCCAGGTATTCACCACGTGATGGCTCGTACAATCAAAGATACATTCTGCCGCTTCAAGACCATGCAAGGTTATCAAGTGAAGCGCAAAGCAGGTTGGGACACCCACGGTTTGCCTGTGGAGTTGGGTGTGGAGAAGTTGCTCGGTATCACCAAAGAGGATATCGGCAAGAAAATCAGCGTGGACGACTACAATGCTGCCTGCCGCCGCGAGGTGATGAAATACACCCAAGAATGGACAAACCTCACCAAACAAATGGGTTATTGGGTGGATTTGGAGAATCCGTATATCACCTACGATAACAAGTATATCGAGACACTGTGGTGGCTGCTCAAAGAGTTGTACAAGAAAGGATATTTGTACAAAGGTTATACTATCCAACCCTACTCGCCCGCAGCAGGTACGGGTCTGTCCTCGCACGAGTTGAACCAACCCGGCTGCTATCGCGATGTAAAAGATACGACATGTACGGCGCAGTTTAGGCTATTAGGCAATAAGGCGATGAGGTTATTAGGCAAGGAAGCTCCTCTCTATGCTCTCGCGTGGACGACTACCCCATGGACATTGCCAAGCAACACGGCATTGTGCGTAGGACCAAAGATTGACTATGTCATCGTCAAAGGCGAGAACCCATATACCAAGATCGAAGCCCTCTATCTCCTCGCTGAGGCACGCCTCGCTGCTTATGCCAAAGAACTCGGCGAAGCACCCGAAGTCCTTTGGCGCGGTAAAGGAACAGATTTGGAGGGTATAGAGTATG
>CALZHO010000094.1 GCA_945787425.1 uncultured Bacteroidales bacterium | reverse complement strand
GCAAAAGACAGGATACCAGAGGAGTATTTGGCTCTGGGAGATGTGCTGGGCAAGTGGATTGCCGAGGCGGGTCATACGCTGGTGTATGGTGGGGCTACGGGCGGACTGATGACCCGTGTGAGCCATGCTGCCAAGGCGTGTGGAGGTACGGTGGAAGGCGTGATACCGCAGCGTATCATCCAAGCCAAACGCATGGCAGACAACTGCGACGTGCTCTACACCG
This sequence comes from uncultured Bacteroidales bacterium, assembly GCA_945787425.1. Taxonomy (GTDB): domain Bacteria; phylum Bacteroidota; class Bacteroidia; order Bacteroidales; family Paludibacteraceae; genus Colicola. Next base: position 4,668 of record CALZHO010000094.1, on the reverse strand, counting down.
TGGCTAATATGTGCGAGCGCAAGCAACGGATGAAGGACCTGGCGGACTGCTTCGTTTGCTTGCCTGGCAGCTACGGCACCCTCGACGAGATGATGGACGTGGTGGCGAGCGGTACGGTGGACGAACATCGCAAGCCCTGCTTCGTGCTGAACTACCAGGGTTTCTATGCTGGACTAAAATCCCAAATCGAATACATGCGCCAACTCGCCTTCCTGCCCAAAGAAGAGCAATATGCGCCTCAGTTCGTGGATACCATTGAACAATTGATAGACAAACTAACAGAATTAAAAATCCAATAAATCACATACTTATGCAAACGGTAAAAATGCTTCGTACCAAGCAGTTTGAGCAATGGTTGCAAGAGCAAACTGAGATAGCAGTACGCTATCGCAAGATAGAGAAAAGCGACCTCTTGGAAGAATATAATACCTTGAAAGAGGTGGTGGAGTCTGCTGAATTTCAATCGAAAAAGACCCGCCTTACTACCACCCGCTATGCGGATACACAAGAGGGTAGCACGATGGCGTTGTACAAGAGCCTCAGGTGGAATACAGCTGTCATTTTGTATAACCTGCTCAAGAAAGAGGCGTGGAAAGCGAAACCAGAGGTGGAGCAGTATCTGGAGTTGGCTGCGCAAATACAGACCCCAGCGTTTCAAGAGGCGAATGCATTTTGGAAGAATCCCAAACGCTGGTTGACTACGCCAGAAAGCCAACAGGAGAAGCGCTATAACGAGTTGGTGAAGCATGCGGATATTGTTTTCTATTTCCAACATACAGCACAAGAGATTGCCGAATTAGAGAGTTATAAGCTGACGTGGGCTGCGGAGTTTGAGACCCAAATGTCCGGTGCTTGGCAGACGGGTTTCTTGTACCCCAGCAAGGCATTCAAGGCCGACCACTCCCATGTGGGTGAGGGGCAAGCATACGTGCAGGGGCGCAACACGCATGTGGCTAACCGCATGCTGACTATCTCGACTAAGAAAGAGAAGACTACGGCTGCGGCTTGGCACCCTACTAAGGGTATGATTATGCACGAGTTTGCTTACACCAGCGATGTCTGGCATACGGTTGAGGCGGTAGCGCCTAAGTCGGGCGTGTTGCAAGCCAAAGTGCGCCTGGCGGGTAAGGCCAAACATATCCTGTGTTTGACCAAGGCGAATGCAAAGAAGGCATTGCACCTGTTGCCTGCTGACAAGCAAGTGAAAGATGCTATCTATACCCTCGTATGGAACGAGAAGGAAGTGATCAACTATGTGAATAATGTAGAAGTATCTCGCTCGCAAAACCCATTGGCAGGCGAGGCTTTGCATCTGCTCATGCGTAGTTATCTGCCTGAGAACGTGAAGGCTACGGGTAAGATGGATATTGATTGGATTCGCATTTATACAAAGTAATTTGGATACCGGAAGTCGGATGCCGGGAACCATCAAAACGAACGAATTATGTTTCTCATTGCAGGACCTTGTGCCATAGAGAGTCGTGATATGGTGATGCACAGTGCCGAAACGCTAAAGCAGGTGTGCGAGCGACTGGGTATTGCCTTGTATTTCAAGTCATCGTATGACAAAGCCAACCGCACCAGTATCTCGGAGCGCGGTGTGGGTATGGAAGCGGGCTTGCAGATTTTGCAAGAGGTGAAGACCACTTTCTCTTTGCCTATTCTGACCGACGTGCACGAGTCATGGCAGTGTGCGCCTGTGGCGGAGGTGGCAGATGTGTTGCAGATTCCTGCTTTTCTATCGCGCCAGACGGACTTGCTGGTGGCTGCTGCTCAGACGGGCAAGATTGTCAATGTGAAGAAAGGTCAGTTTATGGCACCATGGGACATGCGCGGCGCGATAGCCAAGATAGAAGCTTCCATGCCTAACAATGCCACACCATCCTACACCACACTACACCACGCTATACCACCTATTTGGCTCACGGAGCGCGGGAGCAGTTTTGGTTATGGCAATCTGATTGTGGACATGACTTCGCTGGTGAAGATGCGCGAGTATGGTTATCCTGTGGTGTTCGATGCTACCCACTCGGTGCAGCAACCCAGTAGCCAAACGGGTGTGACGGGCGGCAACCGTGAGATGGTGCCTCACCTGATTCGCGCTGCGGTGGCTGTGGGCATAGATGGACTATTCGTGGAGGTGCATCCCGAACCAGAGAAAGCTATCTCGGATGCTGCCAACCAAATGCGCCTGAGCGATGTGGAACAGGTGCTGAGACAAGCATTGGCTATAGAACAGGTGTTAAAGGTTAAAGGCTAAAGGCAAGAATGATATGTACGCAAAACGAGCAAAAGAAATATTTGATCAAGAGATTCGCGAGTTAGAGAAACTCAAAAATACGATTGATAACTCTTTTAATCAAGTGGTAGATGTACTCTATCATTGCCAAGGCAAGGTGGTGATGATGGGTATTGGCAAGACGGGTATTATTGCCCATAAGATGGCGGCATCGTTTGCCTCTACGGGTACTCCTTCTATCTTTGTGAATGCGGCCGAAGCTGTGCATGGCGACTTGGGTATGATCAATGCCAACGATGTGGCTATATTGGTTAGCAACAGCGGTTCGACCAACGAGATACTGAATATCATTGACCCTCTCCATCGATTGGGTTGTACCATTGTGGCCATGACGGGTAATCTGGATTCGCCATTGGCGCAACGTGCGGACCATGCGCTCTCGATTCATGTGGATACGGAGGCATGTCCGTTGGGTATTGCACCCACCACTTCTACCACAGCGACCTTATTGATGGGCGACGCGCTGATGGTGTGCCTGATGGAGATGCGCCAATTCAAGGCTGAAGATTTTGCGCTCTACCACCCAGGCGGTGCATTGGGCAGAAGACTGTTGGGACGTGTCAAGAATGTGATGACCACTAATGTGCCACGCGTGGCGGCAAGCACCTTGTTCCGCGATGTGGTGTGTGAGATGTCGGATAAGCATCTGGGTATGACGATGGTCTATGACCGCCTGCCCGAAGAGGCAGAGGGAGGACGCTACCGTTGTTTGGGTATCATCACCGACGGTGATGTGCGCCGTGCGATACAGAAGTACAACGATGTGCATATCACTGCTGCGGATATTATGACTCCATCTTATAAGTATATAGCTAAGGATGCCCTTCTGACCGATGCGTTGGCTATTATGGACAAACATAATATCACCACCCTGGCAGTAACCGAAACACCAGAAACAACCGATATCATCGGTATCATTTCCATTCACCATATCATTGACTTTAACTAAACAACTCTACACCCCTCTTATGATCATTCACTTACCTAAATATATATCGCGCGCTTGCGCGCATGAATACGCGGAGCAGTTCGGCGCATTGTGTTTGGAAAAGCCAGAATATTTTGTGCTCATCACCCATCATACTGTGCAGGAAGTGCCAGCGGCGTTGCAAGAGTTGGCGTTGGGTCATTGGACTTTCCCAACAGATATGCAGCTCTCATCGCGCGAATATCATCGTCAGACCCATCGTGTGGCGATAGGCGACACGTATATTGGAGGCGATGGCACGAACCAGCTGATGATTGCAGGTCCGTGTGCCGTAGAGAGTAGGGAGCAGATTGAGCAATCATGTCAGATGCTCCAGCAGCAGGGTATTCGTGTATTGCGTGCAGGGTGCTACAAGCCCCGCACTTCGCCTTATACGTTCCGCGGGTTGGGTGAAGAAGGATTGAAACTCCTGGCAGAGATGCGCGATAAGTATGGATTGTTGATTGCCACCGAGATGCGCGATGCTACGCATGCGGATAAGGTGGTGGAGTATGCCGATATCGTGCAGGTGGGTGCTAAGTCGATGTACGACCATGGACTGCTGACAGCAGCGGGTCAGTCGGGTAAGCCCGTGATACTGAAGCGCGGTTTTGGTTCCACTTTGCAGGAGTTGGTCAATTGTGCCGATTTCATCATGAGTTGCGGCAACGAACAGGTGATATTGTGCGAGCGTGGTATCCGCAGTTTTGAAAATAACACACGTTTCACGCTTGACTTGTGTGGTGTGGCGTGGCTGAAAGAGCATTGCAATCTGCCTATTATTCTTGATCCCAGCCATGCGATGGGCTATGCGTATGGTGTGGGCGATTTGGCGCGTGCATGTACGGCTATGGGTGTGGATGGATTGTTGATTGAGACGCACCCCGACCCAGTTCATGCCAAGAGTGATGCGCCTCAGCAGTTGAATCATCAGCAGTTTGCAGAGATGTATGCGTCGTTGCGTCCGATTGCTGCTGCGGTGGGCAAAACGCTGGTGTGATAAAAACTCCCGCGAGCGCTTACGGATATTGGATTGTTGATATCACCTGCCTTTACGCCATACACCTTACTCTCTATTTTATGTCTTACATCATTTGAAACTGGGCATTTTTTGAATATTTTTGTCAAATAATGCCCACTTTGGTTTGAAAATGATTTCTTTCCGCTCGCGATGTTGGCGAGCGGAATGTTGTTGATTTCTTGTTGTTTTGTTGTTGGAAGTTTATTTTTCCAGCACGAAATTGGAATAAGAACCCATTCGCTCCCCATTCGCTCCCCATTCACTCCCCATTCGCTCCCTATTCACTACCCATTCGTTACCCATTCGCTACTCATTTGCTACCTATATGCTCCGATACATAACCGATACATAACCGATACATAACCGACACATAACCGATAC